>JBLMYN010000046.1:0-14369 GCA_050258305.1 Actinomycetota bacterium | reverse complement strand
AAAAGCCAGTTGCGCCGCAAAAGTCCCAGGAGGTCTCTCATTGAGGAAAGATCCAGTCTAAAGGCGCAGTCCTCACGTATTCAACCCCAGAGGCCTGCGGGCAGCGTTGCCGTGTGACCGGATCGCTCAGAGCAGGCCGGTACAAGATCGAATCGCCTTTCCAGAGCTCACGATGGACGAAGAGTGGTGATGGCGATTCTCAGTCCAAACACAACCGCATCTCTGCCCGGCCAAGAGGCTGGATAAAAATCATCGACATTCTGTCTCTTGCCTTCAGGCCGGTGCTATAGCTCCGCCGTTACCTTACTCCGCTCAATCTTCGGGGCGACGCGGGCAACGCGCTCAAAGGATTGCAAGCGGTCCGCGTGCTCATACGTGTCCGCAACGACGATGATCTCGTCGGCGCCGGTTTCGCTCACCAGCTCTTGCAGGCCCTTCACGACCGTTGCTTCCGAGCCCACGATGGCCGCCCGCAATCGGCTGTGCACGGCCGCGCGCTCGAAGTGGTCCCAGAGCGGCTCCATGGAATCCACGGGCGGCAGCAGTTCCACGGGCTGATTGCGGATCAATCGCAGAAAGCGCTGCTGGGCTGTTGTGAACAGCCGTTGCGCCGTCGCGTCGGTTTCGGCGGCAATCACCTGCACGGCGACCATAAGGTGTGGGGCGCCCATTCTGCCGGAGGGCGCTGCTGTGTCTGGAGTCGTGGCGCGGGGCCGGAACTGTTCGCGATAAAGGCGCGCCGCCGTCATCAGAAGTTCAGGAGCAAAATGCGCCGCGAAGGCGAAAGGTAGGCCCTTGTACGCCGCGAGCTGCGCGCTGAAGGTGCTGGACCCCAGCAGCGTGATGGGCACGTTGCTTCCCTGGCCGGGAAGGGCGCGCACTGCCTGGCCGGACTTCTCCGGGCCCAGATAGGCCTCCAACTCCTCAACAAGTGCAGGAAAATCTTCATCACTCTGGTTCAGGTCGCGGCGCAACGCTCGCATGGTATGGAAGTCCGCGCCGGGAGCGCGTCCCAGGCCCAGATCGATGCGTCCCGGATAGAGCGCGTCCAGGGTGCCGAACTGCTCTGCCACAACGAGCGGAGCATGGTTGGGGAGCATCACGCCCCCGCTGCCCACGCGGATGCCTTTGGTGCCGCCGGCTACGTGAGCAATGAGTACCGGCGTGGCCGCACAGGCCAGCCCGGGAATGGAATGATGCTCGGCGAGCCAGAAACGCCTATATCCCCACTGCTCCGCATGCCGCGCCAGGTCCACCGACCGCGCAATGGCGCTGCCCGCGGACTCCCCCGGGCGCATGCTCACCAGGTCCAGCACTGAAACGGCAATTCCATTTCCATTTTGCATGGCAAATTAGATGAGCAACTCGCATCCATGGATGCGGAGCACCAGCGGCATGTCATCTCACTTCGGCAACATCCGGGCAGCTTTGATCCCACAACCTGCGTCGTAGATGGCGACTGCCTTCTGCCACCGGCCTGCCCAAATTAGCTTTTAGTCCGGTTCTCTAGTCCAGATAACTGATCGTTCTGCAGCAAAAATAACTGATCGAAGTGAGCCAGTTCGCCGGGCTCGTTTGTTACCGCTCTTCCGGCAAAAACAAAAGGCCGCAGCGTCCGCCGCAGCCTTGACAAGGCCAAGCTTTTACGCCGCGCTCGCCTGCTTATACAGCGGCACAAACTGCTGCGCCACAAACGTCTCAAACGAAGTCGGCGTGGTGTTTTTTGCTGTACGCGGTTCCAGCGCGCGCATGTGGCCGGAGTTGAGCGCGCCTGCCATCTCAAGAATCAGGTCGGCGATATTGGACGACATTCCGAGTTGGATGAACACGGGCTTGATCTGTTGAGCAGGAAACTGCGCGTACTGAAGATCCGGTTTCTCGATGGCTTTGCCGATGATCGTCGTCACTTCGTTGTAGCTGAGGTCACGCTGGCCCAGCAGTTCGCGCGCCTGCTTGCCGCTGAAGTCCAGCTTGAGCAGCAGCTCTGCTGCTGCGGCGCCAATATCCTGCGTGGCGATGAACGGCAGCTTCAGATCGCCGTTGAGCGGGCCCGCCATTTTTCCCATGGCGCGGATAGCCTTCGCCTGCCCGAGCGTGTTCTCCATGAAGTAGCCGGCGCGCAGGAACACGACGTTGAGTCCGGCAACCCCGCTCAGGCGATTCTCAAAATCGTGCAGCCCGGCGACCGGACCTGTGCCAGAAGGCTTGTCGGCGCCGACGCTGCTGAGCGCCACGGCATACTTTACGCCCGCTGCCTGCAGTGCGCCGGCAATGGCTTCAGTCACGCGGCCCTGTTCGGCGCGAAAATCCTGGCTGGTTATGTTGGGCGGAATGATGGCGTATACAGCTTCCGCGCCGTTAAAGGCCCGGATCAGCCCAGCCTGATCGATAAGATCCGCAGTGAACGGCTCCGCGCCGCGTGCGGTAAACGGCTTCAGATGCTCCGCGCTGCGGCTGACGACTCGAACGTTTTTCCCCGCGTCCAGCAGGCGATTGGCGATGACGCGTCCGGTATTGCCGGTAGCTCCCGTGACAACAAACATGGTGACCTCCATCCGCTTATCGATGCGGCGCGGTCACGGAGAGGTTCAAAAGTTCGGCCCCGGCCGGCGGGCGAAAAGTCAAAATTTGGAATAGAGAGCCACGGCCCGTGGTCACCTTTGTGGCGCAGGCGCGATCACTCGCGCGCCGGGAAACTACGGCGCAATAAAAAAAGCCCGAAAACGGGCTCTTCGTTTACGCCGGTTCCTGGTGGCTTTCCAGTTCCTGCAGGATCACCTTCAGGCGCGCCTGAAGCTGTCTTTTGGTGCGCGGCTTCCGTTCTGTTTTTGTGTACTCAGCGTAGTTTTCAATGGAACGGCGGTAGAAATCTGCAGTTTTCGACAAGAGTGAGACGTTCGGATCAACTGGTGAGGACATGGCTCTATTCTAATCTGCCGCTCCCCGGATTGCGACTAAATTCTGCGTTTCCGGCGCGCCGGACACGATTGGGTGATTTAACCTATAGACAGATTCCATGCGGCCGGCGCGACTATATTCCTGATATATTCGCCTCGAAAGCCCGCGACCTTGGGGCAGCGATGATTCGCAACCCCGCCTCCATTCATCGTATATTTACTGTTCAGCAACCTGGAGGCACTTTAGATGGCGGCTGGCGACCTGACCGGCGTGAAATTCATATCTCCTCTGGAGTTTCTCAAAGGCAAAATCCATTCCGTCCAGGAGTACGCATTTCTGGCCTGGGGTTCGCTGACCAACCTGTTCAAGCGCCCGCTCTACGTTTCAGACATCGTCGAGCAGGCCAATCTGATTGGCGTGGGCTCTCTGCCCATCGTGCTGGCGGCGGTCTTCTTCACAGGGGCGGCGCTCGCCCTGAACAGCGCGTCCACGCTGAGCCGCTTCGGCGCTCTCGGCCTGCTGGGCAACCTTGTCTCCATCGGCATTGTGCGCGAACTCGGACCCGTGCTCACGGGCCTCGTGGTTTCCGGCCGCAACGCGGCGGGTATGGCCAGCGAGATTGGTTCCATGAGAGTGACCGAACAGATTGATGCCATGCGCGCCCTTGGCACTGATCCCATGAAGAAGCTGGTCACGCCGCGGGTGGTTTCCACAGTTTTTATGATGTTCTTTCTCACCATCCTGGGCGACCTGATGGGCATGCTCGGCGGCAGCGTGGTGGCCACCATGCTGCTCGGCCTGGATTCACGCCAGTACTGGACCAATGTCTGGCAGATCCTGGTGTTTGAAGACGTCTTTACCGGCCTCACCAAGCCCATCGTCTTCGGGTTCATCATTGCCACGGTCGGATGCTACTTTGGGATGTCCACCAAGGGTGGCACTCAGGGGGTCGGCCGGTCGACCACGGAAGCCGTCGTCGCCTCCATGATCCTGGTGATCGCCACAGACGTGTTTGTCACACGCTTCCTCATGGTCTTGCTGGGCGGATGATGATCCGGAACGCGAATTCCCACATCCGGTTTTGTTCCCGATTCAGCGATGCTTGATGAAGGTGCCGTCCTGCAGTTCTGAAATGGCCTGGCGCAGCTCATCGGACGTGTTCATCACGATAGGGCCATACCATGCCACGGGCTCTTCAATCGGCTTGCCGGAAACCAGCAGAAACCTGATTCCGTCATCGCCGGCATGCACCAGGATTTCGTCACCGCGGTCGAACAGCACCAGGGAATGGTTGCCGGCGTCATACTTCGCTGGCGCATTGGGATCGGCGGCCTGCTCCGTGAGCACGGCTTTCGGATCAGAGGAGTCGCGGAACGTGCCCGAACCCGCAAACACATACGCAAAGGCATTCCGCGTGGTCTCAACCTTCAGCCGCTTGCGCTGGTTTGGCGGAACGGAGATGTCCAGATAATTAGGATCGGCGGCAACGCCTTCCACCGGCCCCTTTTTGCCCCAGAAGTCGCCGCAGATGACTCGAACCTTCGTGCCATCGTCGTCTGTGATCTCCGGAATCGCGCTGGAAGGTATGTCCTGGTAGCGCGGATCGGTCATCTTGAGATGCGCCGGCAGATTAGCCCAGAGCTGGAATCCGTGCATGCGGCCGCCCGCGTCGCCTTTGGGCATCTCCTGGTGGAGAATACCGCTGCCGGCGGTCATCCATTGCACGTCGCCTGCTGTCATCTTGCCCTTATTGCCCAGGCTGTCGCCGTGCTCCACGGAGCCGGCCAGCACGTAAGTGATCGTCTCAATGCCGCGGTGGGGATGCCAGGGGAATCCCGCCAGGTAGTCAGCAGGATTCTCGTTGCGAAAGTCGTCCAGCAGCAGGAAGGGGTCAAACTCCTTCGTCTTGCCGAAACCAAAGGCGCGCTGCAGCTTGACGCCCGCGCCCTCAATCGTGGCTTTGGTTTGAATGATGTCCTTGACCGGACGGAGTGACATGTTCACCTGCTTTCTGCGCTTGAAAAAGTGCGCTTACTTTGGATGCGCTATAAGCCAAAAGGACTCAGAGGTGCTGGCCAATGTATTTTGATGTCAAAATAACTGCCCCTGTCGCACACTTCACAATTTAAGATAGCGTAGCTATCTGCCTCTGTCATTAGCGAAAAACGGGTGAATGGAAAATTCTCTGTATCGCTGCAGAATAGCGTGGGTCAGGCACGCGAATCGATTATTCCTGCCGCAACGCCACAATCGGGTCCACGCGCATGGCTCGCCTGGTCGGCACCAGAGCGGCCAATAGCGTCACTGCGATCAGAGTGACTGCAACCAGCGCGAAGGCCAGCGGATCGCCAGCTTTTACCCCGAAGAGGAAGTTGGCCAGCAGGCGCGTCAGCCCATAGGCAGCCGCCAGTCCGGCCACGGTTCCCATGATCGCCAGGCGAAGTCCCTGGCCCATAATCAGGCGCATGATCTTGCTCTGGTTCGCGCCCAGCGCCATGCGGATGCCAATCTCCTGCGTCCGCTGTTGCACGGAGTAGGCCATCAATCCGTAAATCCCTACGGCAGCGAGCAGCAATGCGATGCACGCGAACACCGTGAGCAGCAGCGTGTTGAAGTTCTGCCGGGTGTTGGATTCGGCAATTACCTGGTTCATGGTAAGCACATGCGAGGGCGCAAGTTGTGGATCGAGGCTGTCAAACTCGTGTGTGGCAGCCGCGGCCACGGAGAGCGGTTCTGCGCTGGTGCGAATCACCCAGCTCAGAGGCAACAGGCTGGCGCCGAGACGAGTGATGCCATCTGTAACCTGGCTTTCCGGGACGTACATGACCGGGACCAAGCCCTTGGCCAGGCCGGTCTCGGTTACACTGCCGACCACGCCAATCACCTGCCGCTGAGGCTCCTCGAACTCGGGGCCGAGGCCATGAGCAATGAGTATTTGCTGGCCGATCGGATCCTGGCCGGGCCAGTATTTTTTGGCAAAGGCTTCATTGACGATTACTACGTGATCGGATTTCCCCGTATCAGTACGCGCGAAGTAGCGGCCGCGCAGCAGAGGAATGTGCAGCGCTTCGAAATAGCCGGCGGAGACAAAGCGCCAGTACTCGTCACCTTCCCACTTGTCACCGCCCTTGGGCGTGCGTCCGGCAATGCTGAACGGCATATCGATGCCGACCTGATCCATCGGCACAGAAACAGCGCACGCAACCACCTGGACGCCGGGTAGCGCCTGAAGGCGATCCGTTGCCTGCTCCACCATGTTCGCGACCTGGGCCGTGCTGCCGTAGCGGGCCCCGGAAATCGCTGTCTTCATCGTGAGGACGTTGGAGGGATCGATTCCGGGCTTTACCGAGCGCAGGCCGGCAAACGTGCGGATCATGAGAGCGGCGCCGGCAAGCAGCACCACGGCAAGTGCGACCTCGCTGATCACCAGCAGCCCGCGAATGCGGCTGTGCTTGAGCCCTGTCCGGAGCGCCCGCTCGATTCCTTCAATGTGGCGTTCACATCAGGGTGAGAGATGCGCAGTGCAGGGAACAGCCCGAACAACACTCCCGTGAGGAGCGTAATGCCAAAGAGAAACAGGAGAATGCGCCAGTCGAGCAGCGCCAGCCCATTCAGCGAATGCTCAGGATCGTTGATGCGGGGAATGTTTCCCGGGCTCAGCGTGAGTAAGGCGCGCACGCCGATGCCGCCAAAGACCAGTCCGGCGATCCCGCCGGCCACGCTCAAGAGCATGCTCTCCGTGAGCAACTGGCGGACAATTCTGCCGCGGCTGGCGCCGACGGCGGTGCGAATGGCAATTTCTCTGTGCCGTCCCGCGGCCCGGGCGAGCAGAAGACTGGCCACGTTGGCGCAGGCAATCAGCAGCACAAAACCCACAGCTCCCGCCAGGATCAGCAGGGCAAACCGGACATCGCCGCCGATCGCCACCCGCAGGGGGACCACGGCCACACTTTCACTCTTGTCCATGACGTCGGGGTGGGCTGCCCGAAACTGGTCGGCAATAACCGCCAGCTCCGCCTGCGCAGCGTGCGCAGTCGCTCCCGGTTTGAGCCGTCCCGCCACATAATAGATGTGGCCCTGGTTGGTGCTGTTGGGGTCGAATTGTTCAGGAAGATAGAGGTCGGTTGGCGGATCAGGCTGGTAATGTTCCGGCAACACTCCCAGCACTTCATAGCGATCCCCGCTGAGCATGATGGTTTTATTAATAATGTCGCGGTCTGCGTCCAGCCGGTTCTTCCACAGGTTGTAGGTTAGAACCACAAATTTGCCGGCGTTGGGCATGTCCTCTTGTGGGGTAAATGTCCGGCCCAGAATCGGCGAAACACCGAAAACGTGGAAGAAATCCGCGGTGGCGTGCATGCCGTTGACCGGGTTCGGGCGGTCGCCTGTTCCAAGGTTCAGGCTGATACTGCCGAAATCGTAAGCTGCCATGGCCTGAAATGAGTTGCTCTTGCGCCAGGCCATGAATTTGGGAATCGACACAGAAGATCCGTTGCCATTGGGGAACTTGCGGGCCACGCGCATGATTCGCTCGGACTGAGGGTAGGGCAGCGGCGCCAGCAGCACCCGGTCAATGACGGAGAAGATTGCGGTATTTGCCCCGATGCCCAATGCCAGGGCAAGCACAGCTACGCTCGTAAACCCCGGGCTCTTGATCAGGAGTCGAAAAGAATGGCGGATGTCTGCCAGCAGCGTTTCCATATTGGTCCATACGGAGAGTTGGAACATTCGGTTCCCGGAAAAGCCGGATCGCGTCAGAAAAGCTCGCGGGGATGGCGATCGGACTGCTCCTGTACAATGTTTTCCATGGCACGAATGGTGAAATGCGTGAAGCTGGGACGCGAGCTCCCCGGCCTGGACGAGCCTCCGTTTGATACTCCTCTTGGGCAGAAAATCTATGAAAACGTAAGCGCCGAGGCGTGGCGCATGTGGGGAGAGCACTCGAAGATGCTGCTCAACGAATACCGCCTGCAACCCTGGAAACCGGAAGCGCAGCAGTTCCTGGTGGAGCAGATGGAAGCTTACTTTTTCGGGCCGGGCTCCTCTTTGCCTAAAGAATTCGTGCCGCCTCCGGGCCGGTAAACTGACTAACCCGACACGCCTTCCGATCTTTTTCGCGTTCCGCGTCGCTCCAGAAAGAGCAAGACCAAACTGCTGAACAGCCGTTCAGCGCTCTCCGCAGCCGCGGAGAGTCGTTACCTCTGTAACCTTGCCGCTGCAGCGGAGCTGGGTAAGAGTTGTCGGTAATTAGTCCGATAAGTGTCCAGGATTTTATGAAGAATAGACGGATTGCGAGCTTGCTGCTCCTGGCAAGCCTCTTGTGGCTGCCATGCCATGCCAAGAACATGGCTGTAGTGGTGGCGAAATCCAACAAGACGGGCGACATCAGCACCGCAGATCTGGCGAAGATGTTCACCTCCGCGTCGCAAAAGTGGACTGACGGCAGCAATGTCATCCTGATCCTGCCCGGAGGCGTGTCTTCAGCAGACGCCGAATTGGTTGTGGAACGGATTTTCAAGATGGACCAGGAGGAAGCGCGCAAATTCCTCGCGGCCCACAGGAGCTCGTTTGTCACGGGTAACTCGGATGCAGACGTACTGAAGAAAGTGGAGTCGATGCCGGGCGCCATCGGTGTTGTCGATGTGTATTCGATCACCGGCATGATTAACGTTCTGAAAGTCAACGGGAAGCTGCCGTTTGAGCCGGGTTATCCGCTGCGATAAACGCAAAGCATAAGGAGAAGCCATGTTTTGCCAGTTGTATTCCATCTTTCTATGCCTGGCCGCGGCCGCGCTGCCGGGCAGTGCGCCGCTCCGGGCCGCGACCGCAACGGATATCCCGGCGGGCACGCTTCCGATCACAACCAGGTCCAACCAGGCGCGCAGGCTTTTCGACAGCGGACTGGTGAAGATGGAAAACCTGCATAGCATCGAGGGCATTCAGGACCTGCGCAAGGCCGCGGAGATCGACCCTGACTTCGGTCTGGCCGAAATTCTGATTTCATTTGAATCGGTAGATCCGGCCGTGGATCCGGCGGAGAAAGTTGCAGCGCGCGAGAAGGCCAAAGCCGCTCGAACAAAAGTCAGCCACGGTGAGCAACTGGTCATTGATTGGATCTCTGATTCCAGCGAAGGCAAGATGGTCCCTGCCATCCAGGCGATGAACTCCGTGCTGGACGAATATCCGAACGACAAAATGCTGGCATGGCTGGGCGGGATCTGGATTGAAAATCAGCAGCAGATTACGCGCGCGATTCCCATCTTTGAGCGCGCCACAAGGCTGGACCCCAATTTCGCGGCCCCTCTCAACGAGCTGGGATATTGCTATGCCCGCGTGCGCGACTTTGACGGCGCCTTTGCGGCCATGCAGCGCTACATTGCGCTGCTCCCCAACGAATCAAATCCCCAGGACTCCTATGCTGAAATCCTGCGCATGGCGGGCAGGTTTGATGATGCGCTGGCGCACTATCACGCGTCACTGAAAATCGATCCCAATTTCTGGGTCTCACAGCTTGGCATAGCCGATACCTACGCCCTGATGGGCGATGAGGAACGAGCGCGCGCCGAATACGTGATTGCGATCAGGCATGCGGGCTCAAAAATGGAAGCAGCGAACTGGAGGCTGCAATCGGCCATGACGTATGTTCGCGAACGAGATTATAAAGCTGCGGATGAGGCGTTCCTGGCCGTTGCCCGGCAGGCCCACAAGGATGAACTGCTGGTGCCGGAGGCGGAAGCATACCGCATGATGGCCGCCTACCAGCCAAACGACAGCTCAGCCATGGACCTTCTCACGCGCGCCGAAGATGTACTCAACTTAAAGCACCCGCTGCCCAACATCAACCGCCAGCAAGAGCTGGCGCTGATTCTGCGGACCCGGGCGGAGAGGGCGGCGAGCGATGGCAATGGATCGCCTGCCGGCGCTGCGCTCAAGCGGCTCAGGGAACTGCTGGAAAATAGCAATGATCAGGTTGTTCAGCTCCAGTATGACGGGGCTGCCGGCGCCATTCTGGTTGCTGAAGGAAAGTACGGGCAGGCGCTGCCGCATCTGCAGGAAGACAGCCGAAATCCCCTGTCCATGAGACTGATGGTCGAGGCCTACCGCAAGACGGGCGCGCGGGAAATGGCGGAAGAACTCAGCAGAACGCTGGCCAACTGGAACGAACCAACGCTGGAACAGGCGCTGGTGGTGCCCGAATTCCGCGAGCGCCAGGCCACTGCAGCGTCATCATTCAAGCGCATGTAAGCAGCATATGATTCCACAGTTGTTAAAGCGCTCTTGGGCATTCGTCTTCTGCCTCATGCTAACCGGCTGAATCGCGGTGCGCGACCGATGTTATAATGATCGAAGTTTCCCGCTGTTTACCCCACTTTTCAGCGGCAGCGGTGAATCTTTCCGTCGGGACGTGGCTCAGCCTGGTAGAGCACTCGCTTGGGGTGCGAGGGGTCGGCAGTTCAAATCTGCCCGTCCCGACCAATTCTCTCCTTTTCAAAGACTCTTTTTCGCTGGAAGGAGGCACTTGTCTGCCGATCCACGAAGCACCCCAAGACTTAGCGAAGCCGCTTGAGCGGCGGAGCGCCGAAGGCAAGCCTTGCGAGGGGGCTCGTGCGCAGCACGAGCAGATCGGCAGTTCAAATCTGCCCGTCCCGACCATTCATTTTTTCAGCCCATTCAATAAACAGGGCTGAGCATGTGGTCGTCTGCCGACCCGTGAGCACCTCGAGGTATGGCGAAGCCGCGCAGCGGCTCGCGCATTCAAATCTTCCCGCTCCCGAGGATCCGCCGCCGGGCAACCACCGCGCGACTTTCTGCCGTCTGTTAAAGGTATCCAGAGCAGTTGGAACGAACTTCTCGCTTGCGGACGAGCTGGCCGCGCGTATGTGGCAAACCCGGGCGAGCGGAGCGTAGATTAGCTTCAGGATGAAAAACTGGACCACAGCCCTGGTTTTCCTGGCTGCAAGTTGTACCTTGGGTTCAGGCAGGCCGACCAAAGGTCAGCTTCGTTGGCCGGATCCTCCCAGGAAAGCGCCCATGCGAGTGCGTCTCGTGGCCCTGGCATTAGCTCTGCCGCGGTCGTCTTTCTTTTCCAGCGAAGAGGTGTTCGTTGCGGACAGAGACATTGGCGGCGAGGAGTGGAGCCCCATCAAGCTCGTATTCACCTTCCTTCCCTATCAACCCCGGCTCTCTGAATCCGGCTTTGACTACTCCGTGGTTCATGAGCTCTCAGCCTGGCGCGATCCGCATTGCGACGAGACCATCGACCAGTTGACCGCGCGCAGCCTTCCCACCCGCCATGAGCCTCTGATCTATTCCCATCACGTGCCCAGAGAAGACCTCGAGCGCAGGCGCAATCCGCTGCCCTGCTACCAAACGAATGCCGATGAGTACATCAAGGGCAGCCTGCAGCCCATTACTCCCGACCCGAAGCCGGCTCGGCCTGTGCTTAATGTGCGTCCAAAGCCGCGATGATGCGCTGGTGTGCCGTGCTTGTAGCTCGCTCAAGCAGCGCCGTTTATTCAGTAATCGCATGCGGCATAGCCGCAGTTGGGTCTTTATGTCGTAAGGAACGCCTCTTATTTTTCAGTTGCCGGCCACCGCTGCGCTGGAATCCTCAATTGTTGAGGGCTGTTCGGGCGAAGCAACGGGCATGGGCTGCTTCAAAATCAGCGCGGCGATTCGATCTCTGTTCTTATAAAACAGGACCATCATGTGGATGAGCAGGGCCGCGGCCAACAGGGAGAAGCCCCAAAGGTAGGCTGCGCTGATCGATGGCCAGGCGCGCGTCACGGGTTTGAAATCCGTGTACGCAATCGCGCCGCAGATCAGAATGACAAGGCTCACGGCGATGGTTCCCAGCGCGGGAATGTCTTTGAAACGGGAGCTCAAAAACGCCCGGATCTGTATGGCGAACCCGACGAGAACCGCAAGCAGCATGGCGTCCACCAGGATCACTGCGGCTCCCACCACGGTCAGCTTGTGTTCGACGATCCATCCCATGTCCTGGAACATGGGCAGAAACTGTACGATGAACCGGACCACGATGAGGCCGGCAACACTGATGCCAAGGTTTACAGCGGCTCGCGCCAATTGCCCATTCTTCAAGTTGATGTTCATCGTGTGTTGACCTCCGTGGTCAGCCATCATCTTGCTTGCCAGCAGGCTGAAAGTAAACAAACGCATGTGCATGTACCGCTGTTTCTAAGACTTAGGCGACCTCGCCTGTCCGGGTGGACACTTTCGGCCATTGCCGATTCGTTCAGGCCACCGCGTGCGGTAACGTTCCCAAACACGGTTGAATGGGCTAATATCTGTCCACACGGTCGACCCTCTCTAGCGCCGCACGTCCGGACTCATGAGCACCGCTGTTTCTCCAAAACGACGCCCGGTCCCGGGCATGCGGGCCCTCCCGATCATCGCGTTTTTTGACGATGATCCCGTGGCATCGCGTTACTTTCATGAAGTGCAGCGGTTCCGGCGGCTCAGCTTCCAGCAGGCAGTAGCCGAAGACCCTGACGTCGAGCGCATTGTCATCCTCTCGAAGGAGCACCTGCTGGACCGGCATTATGCGCACCTTCGCGTCCCTAATGTTCGCGTTCTGGCGCTGGCCAACCGCCACTTTAATGATCCTCGTAACGACGGCGCCGTCTATGCCTATCTCCCTCCCGATGTACCCGAGGGCCTGCTCGACCGTATGGTAGACAACGCTCTGGACCACATCCATCTGGTCCACAGCCGCCATGAGGTTAACCAGCGGTTGGCGGAGGCCAGCCAGGAAATTCATGAGCTGAACCAGATTGGCGTAGCGCTTTCGGCCGAGCATGATCCCGAGCGCCTGCTGGAACTCATCTTGACCAAATCGCGCGAATTCACCGGCAGTGATGCAGGCTCACTTTACCTGGTGGAAGCGCAGGAACCATCCGGTGAGCACCAGTCTCTGCTCTTCAGCCAGAGCCCCAATTCGGAACCCGAAGCCCAAGGCGGCGCGGTGGCGCCCGCCTCGCAGGAAAAGTCCAGCGGGCGGCTCCGTTTCAAGCTTGCTCAGAATGACACCGTGGAAGTGCCTTTTCGCGAAGTGACCATGGATGTGGATGTGAATTCGATCGCGGGCTACGTGGCGCTGACCGGCGAAATCGTCAACATTGCAGATGCCTATGACCTGTCTGCGGACGTGCCTTATACCATCAATCGCAGCTTTGACGAGGATTCCGGATACCGCACGCGATCCATCCTCGCTGTACCCATCCGTAACCAGAAAGACAAGATCATCGGCGTGTTGCAGCTTATCAACGCCAAACGCAAGCCGGACGTGCGCCTTGACTCGCCTGAAGCGGTGAATGAACAGGTGATTCCGTTCACTGCGCATCAGCAGGAAATCGTGCTCTCACTGGCCAGCCAGGCTGCTGTCGCGTATGAGAACAGCCGCCTCTATGACAATATCCACCGCCTGTTTGAGGGCTTTGTTCGCGCCGCGGTTACGGCCATTGAAACGCGCGACCCCGCGACCTCAGGGCACTCATTCCGGGTGGCCAATCTGACCATCGCCCTGGCGGAAGCCGTTGACTCCGTATCCAGCGGTCCTTATGCCCTGGTGCGCTTTACCCGCGACCAGATGCGCGAAATCCGTTATGCCAGCCTGCTGCATGATTTCGGCAAGGTCGGTGTTCCGGAAGAAGTGCTGGTCAAGGCAAGAAAGCTTTATCCCGCACAGATGGAATTGATCCAGCAGCGCTTTGCGTTTGTGCGCAGCACGCTGGAGAAGGAGGTCCTCTCTTCCAAAGTGCGGTACCTGCTGGAGAAGAGCCGCGAAGAGTTTATGGCCGCAGAGCCGCACCTTGACCGGAACGTGGAGGACGCCTTGCGCCAGCTTGACGAGCACCTTCAGGCCATCGTTCTCGCCAACGAACCAACCGTGCTCCCGGAAGGCAACTTTGACCGCCTGCTGGAAATCGGGAAAATGCATTACAGCGATCTCTCCGGCGAGATCAAACCTCTGCTGACGCCCGAGGAAGTTCGCCTGCTCTCGATCCGGCAGGGGTCGCTCGATAATACGGAGAGACTGCAGATTGAGGCGCACGTGATTCACACGGTCAGCTTTCTGCGGGCCATTCCCTGGACGAATGAGTTAAGGAACATTCCGGAAATCGCCCGCGGCCACCACGAAAAGCTGAATGGGACGGGCTATCCTTACAAGCTTTCGGCGCCGGAAATTCCGGTGCAAACGCGGATGATGACCATCTCGGATATCTTCGATGCGCTCGCGGCGGCCGACCGCCCTTACAAGAAGGCAGTTTCCGTAGAACGCGCTCTCGAGATTCTTGATCTCGCCGTACAGGATGGCGAGCTCGACCCCGGCTTGTTTCACATCTTCAAGGAAGCTGAAATTTATCGCCGCTGGAAAGTGGAGGCGCGGGCGTACTGATCTTCCGGACTGATGCAGGCGTTCTGGTTTTCCCCTGATTGCGCCGCGCGAT
>JBLMYN010000045.1:0-5921 GCA_050258305.1 Actinomycetota bacterium | reverse complement strand
GGCACGGTGGTGCAGGCGGTTTTGCGCTTTGATAGCGGCAAATCGCGCCTGACGGTGACCGAGGCCAAAGCGTTGCGCGACGCCATCGTAAGGGCGCGGAAAGCGGATCCTGTCTTTATTGCGTTTGATTCAGTGGGGCGGTCCCTGATCGCGGCGGGGAAGGTCAAAGAAGGGCTGGCGTCCTACCAGAAGCTCATCCAACTCCATCCGACAGAGGCGCTGCACCGCATTCAACTGGCGCGCGCTCTGCTGTCGGTTGGGCTGGGAGAACAGGCTCGTGTCGTCGCTCGGGAAGCCACCGCGCTGGAGCCGAATTCGGCGCAGGCATTCTCCACGCTCGCCTGGGTCCTGGAACACGATCTGATCGGCAGGCTGAGAAAGAAGGGCTTTGATTACTCGGGGGCTGTGGCCGCCTACCGTAAGGCAAAAGCTCTTGATCCCAAAGATAAGGACTTGCGCGTGAACCTGGCGATTCTCCTGGAATATGACGCTGATGGCGAGCGCTACACAGCAACGGCCCATCTTAAAGACGCCGTCACTGAGTTCGAGGAGTTGAGAAAGCTGGATAAAGACTATGTCGCAGAGTACGAAGATAACGTGCTTTACGACTTGTGGTATGCAGGAGACCTGAAAGGCCTGGAAGAAGCGCTCGCCAAACTGCCGGCCACCGATGTGCGTCGCGGATTTGTGGTGGCTGTAACCGCCGCCGGGCAGGGCAGTGATGCGGCCATAAAGAAATCGCTGGAAATCACTACGGAGGAGACAACTCGCAACAAGGCGCTCGCCAACGCAGGCGCGCTGCTCGTGCGTGTTCACAAATACCCTGTTGCTGCGGACCTGATGGCTGCCGGGGCACGAGGCCAGAGCAACGAAGCCCAGTCAATTGCCTATGCAGGCATTCTCAGGAAGGCGGTTCCGCGCGAGCAGTTCAAGATTGACGGTTCTCTTCCTCAGAGTGCGCTGCTTCGCTTCTATACAGCCGTATTTGCCGTGCCGGCCGATTATGTCCAGATCAAATCGACGATGAGCAGGAATGCGAACCGGGCTCTGGACGAGAAGAAGGACATGGAAGATTTCAGCAAACAGATGGCCGGCATGCGTGTACAACTTGAGCGCACGGGCCTGCCTCTTGTGGTGTTGGGCGACATCGCCATACCCAACATGCGTTTTTCGGTTGAAGGCAACGGTTCTCCCGGCTACAAGGTCACCACCCTGGCTGTAGGGACCGGGCCGCAGGAGGGATTTGTTGTACGCGAGGATGGCGTCTACAAGCTGCTGGAGTTGAGCTACGGGAAGGACAGCGTTCCCGAACATCTGGGATGGCAGGCGCTCGAGGAGCTTGGCAAGAACAATCTGGCGGGCGCGCGCCAGTGGCTCGATTGGGCGCGAGAGGAGGTTCATATCAACGATTCAGACGATCCTCTTTCAGGCCAGCCGTTCCCGCACTTCTGGACGAGGGGACACCAGGGAGACGCAGAGGAGATTCGCACGGCGGCGCTGGTTCTGGCTCCTTCGAAAGAGCTCAGAGACGAAGATATTGCCGCCCTGGTGAAGGCGCGCAACTCGCTGGCAGCGGAAGAGCAGAAAGGGCGTCTGGATCTGGTGATAGCCAGCGCTTACAGCGCGCAGGAGAGATGGTCTGAGCTGCTTCCCGTTGCCGAGCGGCTTACAAAAGCCTATCCGGACTCACTTACGGCATTTGGGCTTGCTACCAGGGCCTTTGCGGGAACTGGCCGTCTGGATGACTGGAAAAAGCTGCTCGATCAGCGGATGGCGAAACATCCTGAGGAAGACGGCTACACGCGGTCCGCAGCCCTCCTGGCGCTCTATCACGGCGATTTCGTTCACGGCCGCGAAATGATGAAATCTCTGATGGACCGTGGAAAAGCTACAACAGGCGACATGAACGAGTATGCCTGGGCCGATCTCTTCCTGCCCGCGAAAATTGATCAGGATTCCATTGAAGCTGCCGAACGCGCCAACCAGATGACGAACAACGGCAACTTTGCCATCATGCATACGCTGGCCTGTCTCTATGCACGTGCGGGAAAGCCGGCGCAGGCGCGCGAACTCCTGCTGAAGGCAATGGATGCAGGGGATCTCGAGGAACCGGATTCCTCTGTGTGGCTCGCGTACGGCGTGATTGCAGAGCAATACGGGGCCACGGATGCCGCCCGCGCCATGTACGCGCGGGTGGAGAAACTGAAGACGGAGATGCCGGTTTCCAACTATCAACTGGCACAACAGAGGCTGGCATCTCTGGGCAAACCAGGCCCGGCGACGCCGGTAAGTGGAACACGGTGAGGCTGGAGAAGCCAGTCCACATACGGCGGAGGCATTGAGAACGATTACTGTGCCTTCCGTTCCTCTCGCAGCATGCGGGCCGTATCGAGGGGCAGGGAAACAGGCTTTGCGCTTGTGCAGGCGCTTCCGTAACTCCGGCAACGTTGGCCGCTCCGCAATTTCCTTGGTTTCCGCCAGCCCATAATCAGAAATAACATCCCGGCCGTGGCAGCCCGGGCTTTCAGGACGCGATGCAAAGCATCCCGCTCGTTCTGCCGCTAAAGAGAGGCCTTTCCCAGGCTGGCGGCTCGACCCCGTGAAGCCGCAGATTGGCCGTGGGGCCTATCGTCGAATTTAGCGCTTGACAATGTACTAGTATACTAGTACATTGATCACGATGAACCACGGCCGCACCAATTTCCGCATTCGTCTGGACGACCACAGCGGTGTTCCCGTGTACCGGCAGATTATCGACCAGGTACGCGGAGGCGTTGCCTCCGGTACCTTGCAGGCTGGTGACCAGCTTCCCACGGTGCGGCAACTGGCGGTGGATCTGGCCATCAATCCGAATACAGTGGTGCGGGCTTATCGCGAGCTGGAGCTGGGCGGATTGCTGGAGTCGAACCAGGGTACGGGGACCTTTATTCGCACGCAGGAAATTACCGGCGGAAAGCAGGAGCGGGCAAGGCAACTGGCGCAGATCGTAGGCGACTGCCTGGCCCGCGCCGGAGCGGCCGGATTCACGGTGCAGGAACTGATGGAAGAACTGCGCGAGGTCGTGCGGCAACCGGTTCACAGGAGATGAATATGGCTACGAGAGTTCATGCAGTTCCGAATAGCGTGGCGGTAATGGCATTTGCAGCCTGCCTAGGAGCGGGTGCGGTAGTGAGCGCGGTCCTGCGCAGCCCGGCAGCGGTGATCGTCGGCGGGGCGGTGGGCCTGTATCTGCTCTTTGCCATCAAGGTGGTGAAGCAATGGGAGAAGGTAGCGCTGCTCCGCCTGGGCAACTACGCGGGGCTTCGGGGGCCTGGCCTGGTGATGATCGTTCCCGTCGTGGACTCATTGAGTACGGTCGTCGACCAGCGCATCCGGGTGGCGAGCGTTACGGCGGAATCAACACTCACGCGCGATACCGTCCCCGTGAACGTGGACGCGATTGTGTTCTGGATGGTGTGGAACGCGGAGAAGGCGATCCTGGAGGTCGAGGACTTTCTGGAAGCGGTGCAGATGAGCGCGCAGACGGCGCTGCGTGAGTCGATTGGGCGGCACGAACTGGCGCAGATGATCACGGAGCGCGAGACGCTGGGGCGCGAGCTGCAGCGCATTCTGGATGAGAAGACGAATCCGTGGGGCATCACCGTGCAATCGGTGGAGGTGCGGGACGTGAGAATTCCCCAGGCGCTGGAAGACGCCATGTCGCGGCAGGCGCAGGCTGAACGCGAGCGGCAGGCCAGGAACATTCTGGGCCAGGCCGAGACGGAGATATCTGACAAGTTCGTGCAGGCAGCCGCTGCCTACACGGAGAACCCGACTGCGCTGCATCTGCGGGCGATGAATATGCTGTATGAAGCCATCAAGGAGCGCGGCTCCATGGTGATTGTGCCATCGTCGGCCGTGGAGACGATGGGCCTGGGCGGCATGCTGGCCACGGCGGCTGTAAGTGGAAGTAAAACCTAAACAGTTCCCCTGAAAATGTCGAAAGGAGCAGGAGTTATGAAGCGTGTACTCGAAGTGTGTCTGATTGCGTTTGCGCTGGCGTGCATCATGGCGGCTCAGGACCCAGCCAAGCCCATGCGGCGTCCGGGCATCAGCGTGAAAATGCCGGTGGCGAGCCATGCGGTGGAGATTCCCGAAGCCGATAATCTGGACGCCGCCGTAGTGAGCGTGAAAGCAGACGGCAAAATTTTTCTTGGGTTAGACCCGGTGGATGTAACTGCGCTGCGCAAGCTCAACGCAGGCGACGTGTATGTGAAGGCGGATGCGCGGGCGCCATACCAGACGGTGCTCACGGTGCTGGACGCCTTGCAGGGGCATCCCGTGGCGCTGCTCACGGCGCCGACGACAAACGCGCCGAAGCACACCATCATGCCGCCGTACGGGGTGAAGCTAACCGTGGGCCGCCGGTGACGCAACCGTTTGTCGATTGCGCGATTGAGGCGAAGAAGCATGAGTCCGCTTTCGAAGACCTGCACCTCCGGGATTCTCCGCGCGGCCGGTGTGCCCAACGATGTCCATTTTGCGCTGGACAAAGGCGAAGAAATTGTGTATAGTGTATTGCTTTGGCCGGAGCCGGAATAAGCAGTATGGTGCTCCCTCCGCCCCAGGGCGGACTGGCGCGATGAAGAAGCCAGGGACGGTCATTGAAAACTGAAAAGCAGTCCTTTGGCCTCAGCCCTTAGCCTTTGGCCTGTGTCTCGTGGGTGTTTACTTATCGGTACAATTCCGCGCTTTCGCGGGCGGGGAAGAAATCTCCATAGCTGTGCACCTCAACCCCGGGGAGGCTCCCGCTAAGTCCTTATTTTCCGGGGTGACAGGGAGGGGGTATCCACCCTCTCTAAGGTTTACCGGAAGCTAACAAAACGGACACAGACTGAGCAAACCGGCTCGCGCCGGGCCGGAAGCGCGTTCGCAATGAAGCCAGAGAGCGAATGATCCCAGCGTGAGCAGGCTGGAAGGCAGCGGCGGAAGGCCCGGGCGTTTTCTTCAATCCAATCTCGCCGGGCCTTCCTGTCATCTGTACGACACAATTCGCTCTCACCGGATCAAAAAGTTCTGCATCATGCCTGTGTCCTCGTGCGGGAGAATGTGACAATGGAAGACGGACTTTCCTTTCCATTGCTTGAAGCGCATGCGGATTACAGCTTCAGTGTTTTGCGGAACCCAGATGGTGTCCTGGATGGTTCCTGGCGGTTGCGGCACTCCGCCGACTGAGATCACTTCAAAGTCATTCACGTGGATGTGCATGGGATGGCCTTCCGTCCCGCCGTGTTCCGAGTTGGGCACGGAGATGTGCCATTCCTCGGCCGTATTCAGCTCCACCGTCTCGCAGACGGCAAACTCGTCATAGAGCTGCTCGTTGATCATGAAGTCAATCCCCACCACCGGGTTCTGTATGCCGGGGAACTGGCTGCTGAAGACGAACTTCCGCACCCGCTTGATCTCGTCCGGCTTGATCAGGGGATAGTCGCGCGAAGGCAGCGGGAGATGTTTGGGCAGCTTCATCTCTTTGGCCGGGCCTGACACCTCGATTTCTGCGATCACTTTTTGCGCGCTGGTCAGGAACTGCTCGCTCTGGGCGAGCTGCATGATGCGGTAAATGCCGGGCGTCTTGACTGCCTTGATCAGGAATTCCGCCCGGTTTGCCGGCGCCAGCAAAACCTGCGGCGCGGTGCCGTTGGGATGCTGGACGGGGCTGACCCGCGGCGCCTCGTAGTTGTTGCCATCCATGGCGATCAGGTACATCTCGTGGCCTTCCACGATGATGGGCATCATGTTGTCGGAGTTGCCGTTGAGCATGCGGAAGCGCACCACTTCACCCGGCGCCAGCTTGAAGCGCTGCGGCTTGAGTTGTGTGGCGATGGGGTCTGTGGAGCTGCAGTTGGAAGAGGGCTGGTCGTGGCTTGTAGCCGGACAGTAGC
>JBLMYN010000044.1:0-17727 GCA_050258305.1 Actinomycetota bacterium | reverse complement strand
AGACGGCCCTCGGCCAGGCTTCCGGACCGGATTCGGACTTTCACCCTGTTGAGATTTCCGGCGAACCTATGTCAACAACCATTCTTCGCGAGAGGCGTTAATCATTGGCTCTTTACTACCTTGAGGCCAGCGCCTTGGTTAAGCTTTATGTCCGCGAGCCTGGGACAGACCGGGTGCTGGCTCTCGCGGCCCGATCAGCAGAAAACCGGCTGGCCATTTTAGCGCTGTCAAGAGTCGAATTCCGCTCGGCGGTTCGACGCCGAGAAAAGAACGGAGAGATCCCTGCGCACCTCGCTCACCATTTGCTCGATACTTTTGAACGGCATCTGCAGGGGAGATTTGTAACCCAAATTGTCACTGATTTTGTCCTGGATATTGCATGTACGATGATTGATCGCTATGCTTTGCGTGCTTACGATGCGGTCCAATTGGCTGGTTATGCAGCGCTGAGAGGTGCAGCCGGCACGGATGTCCCAGTGTTCGTCTGTTCCGATCAAGCTCTTCTCGCGGCTGCCAGTCAGGAAGGCATTCCCTTCCTGGATCCTTGTTCGAATCCTTGAGGGTTTCGCGAAACTGCGGCTCAGGATTTGTCATCGAATCCACTTCAACATTTCCTTGAATGTCGCCGTGCCGGATTTGCCCATCAGCTCATAGAGCATCATCTCGGTGGATGAGACCACCGCGCCGGCCGCCTGCATCCGGCCCAGGCCGAGCTTCCAGTTCAACTCGGTGCGAGAACTCACCGCGTCGGCGACTACGTGGACGTTCATGCCCTGATTCAACGCGCCCAGGGCAGTCTGCATCACGCAGATGTGCGTCTCCATGCCGCAGAGGAGCAAGGTGTTGCGATGGGCAAGTTTGCTCACGGCGGAACAGTAATCACCATTGCCGAAGCAACCGAACTCCAGCTTATCGAAGATCTGCACGTTGGGCAGCAGGGAAGCGATCTCCGGAATGGTCTGGCCGAGCCCCTTCGCGTATTGCGTGCTCACCAGCACCGGCAGCTTCATCTCATTCGCCATGCGGATCAGGAGCTGCGAGTTGCGCACCATGCGCTCTTTCTCCCAGATGGGCGGCAGCAGTTTCTCCTGGATATCGATGACGGCAAGCGTGCATTCTTCCGGCCGCAGGGGGCGGCGCGCGGCTTCATTGGCAGAGACAGTTTCTACGGGTGTGGTGGCCATGTAACGATTTTACTCTGCCGGATCAGTACCGTCTGTGCGCACTAACCCTCGCGCAACGCTTTTAATGGATCGATCTTCATAGCGCGGCGGGCCGGCAGGTAGCAGGCGAGCAGCGCCAGGCAGGAGAGCAGCAGCGGCGCGCCGATGAGCAATCGCAGATCGCTGGTTCCTATCCTCAACGACTCGACAAAGACACTCGTCAGCGCGGAAAGCATTCTTGCCAATGCATAGGCCCCAAGGAATCCGAGGACTGTTCCCGCGGAAACCAGTGCCACGCCCTCTCGCAGTACCAGCCGAAGTATTTGCCACCTTCTAGCGCCCAAAGCCATGCGGATGCCAATTTCCTTGCGGCGCTGCGCAACTGCATAAGCCGTGATTCCGGCGAGCCCAATGGCCGCGAGGACCAAACCGAACAATCCCATTCCAGTGTAAGTATTGAGGTGGAAACGCTGGTAGGCCCGGCTGCGCGCCAGTTCCTCGCTGAGCGTCCGCATATTGAAAATATTCAGGCGCGGATCAATGGAAGCCATTTCACGGCGAATACGGGCCGGCGCGTCTGCTCCCGGGTCAGAGCGCACCAAAACTGTTATGCCGTCAGCCGGAGGCCGCGCAAAATTCTGTTCTGTGAGAGGCAGATAAGCAACCAAATGAGCGTTCCCCAGACCATGGTTCAAATCAGGCACCACACCCACCACTGCGTAGGAGTGCTGATCGTCGCGTATTCGGCCGCCGATTGCATTGGCCTTGCCAAAGAATGCGTGAGCCGCGCTCTCATTGAGCATGATCGGCACGACCGCGGAACCGCCAGGCTGAATACGTTGATCTTGCTCAACGAACTCGCGTCCTGCGACGACGGGTTCCTTCAGGGCGGAGAAGTAGCCCGCGCCCACGGCTTCCTCGATTGCTCCTCTTTGTGTCCTGGCGCCTCGCGGGTCTTCTGCCGTTAGCTGAACCGCTGTGTCTTCATCGTCCTCGAGCGAGAACGGCGCCTGAGCCGCCAGCGTAACGCCGCGCACCGCGCCGACGCTCATGAGCTTCTCCGGAAGTTGCTCAAACAGCATCTTTGCTTTCTCGCTCGTGTAGCCATCGCGCACAGGATCGATCGAGAGGAGATACATGGAATGTGCATCGACTTTGGTTTCGACGCGGCTTTCCCTGCTGAGTCCAAGCACGAGGAAACCGGTGACCAACAGCAGCATCAGAGATCCCGTGACCTGGGCGACCATCAGCGCATTACGCAGGCCCAGAAGCCGGTAACCAGGCAGTTGAACTGCCGGACCATCCTTGAGCCCTGTACTAACGTCCGCTTTGGTCGCGCGCATCGCGGGGATCAAGCTGAATGCAATCCCGCACACCACTGCAAGAGCAAATACGAAACCAGCCACGTGCCAGTCCGGAGCGATATCCAGTTCAACCGGCACGGCCGTCGGCGGCATGAAACGCGAGTCCAGCTTCAAGAGAAAATAAGCGAATCCGAATCCCGCGATTCCGCCCAGGAGGGATACCAGGATACCTTCGCTCATGAGCTGCCGCACCAGCCGGAAGCGGCTGGCGCCCACGGCCAGGCGGATGGCCAGTTCCTTGCGGCGGTTGACGCCCCGAGCCAGCAGCATGTTGGCCAGGTTCATGTACGCAATAGCCATGATGAGCCCCATGAGCGCCATGAGAAATCCGAGCACTACGGGCTTCAAGTCCCGCGGTATAGGAACGATGGTACCTGCCGAAAACAACGTAACCCGCCTGGCCTTGTCGATGGGTATCGGCGAAGAAGTATTCTGTTCGTCCAGACGGCGCGTGATGGAATCGAGAGCAGCTTCGGCGCGTTCCGCACTGACGCCTTTCGCCAGACATATCAACGCGAGAAACTCTTTCGCATTTCGCTGGTGCAGTACATCATTCGCAAGTTCAGGAGCAAGCGCGGCGGGACTGGTAACGGGAACAAACAATTCTGAGGGATTGATGGCCAGGACGCCGTTGAAATCTTTGGGTGTGATTCCCACAATCGTCGCCGATTGCCCATTCAGACGCAGAACTTGTCCGATGGCGTCAGGCGAAGAGTTGAGGCGATTCCGCCAGAACCTGTCAGTGATCACTACAACCGGTGCGTCGCCGGGCTTATCAAGCTGGGGGCTCAGCATGCGCCCTAGCTGAGGCTGGACGCCGAGCACGGAAAAATAATCGGCTGAGACAAGCTGTCCGAAGACGCGCTGCGGTTTTGCACTCTCGCTGCCCTGGAATGTGACGTTAAACGGTATGCCGGTCTTCACCGCCGCTGCTCCGGTGAACAGGGATTTTTGTTCCCGGAACTGCTCAATGTAGTAGTACGAGAACGGCTTTTCGAGCATCACCAGGTTGCCGGCATTGGCCGCAGCCGGCAACTTGCGCGTGACCACCTGCCATTTCGAAGTGTAGACCATGGTGGTGAGTCCCATACCCAAACCCATGGAGACGACGGCCACCAGCGCAAATCCTGGTGAGTTGGCCAGTGATCGAAGACCGTAACGCATGTCGCGATTCATCTCGCTCAGATATTCAATCGGGACGCGGACCGCGATATCGACAAGCAAGCGGATCAACCCGAAGAAACCCTCTCGTGCGGCAATCTCATCCACCATCTCTTCCGCGAACTGCTCGACCTCGGTACCGTACGCGAGCTTAAATTCGTGGGGAAAAGCGTGCGCCAGCATCCGATACATTCGAAATGCGGCGCTCATTCTGTCACCAAGGCTTTCTTGAGCCGGATTGTGCGGACCAGTTCGTGCAGGCGGTCGCATTCGGCGTCGAGAACTCGCCTGCCAAGCGGAGTGAGCCGGTAATAACGGCGGCGAGCGTCATCCCGTTCCTGTGAACGGCGTTGATGTGATTCCTCGATGAGGCCCGACTCAATCATCCTCTTGATGGACCCATACAGGGTCGCCGGCCACAAGCGCACTTTTCCTGCTGTCCGGTCCAGGACTTCCTGCATGATTCCGTAACCATGCTGCTCTCCACCGGCGAGCGAGAGCATGATGTGAAACCACTGTGGTTTGAGCGGGATGAATTTTTGCGCTTCGATTTTTGCCATATCGACGAATATATATATCAATTAATATATATATTAGTCAATAGCGCAATTGAGATCGGGAGCCGGACGAAAAGTGCGCCAAGTCGACGGAGAAGAGACGCCCGGCAATGTTCGGGGCGGCGAAAGCTCACTCTCGAATGCCAATGGCTCTCTTCAGTGCTGCTCATCCACCGTCTGCGCCTGTTGACACCTTGCTTGCTGGCCTGCCCACGCGGTGGTCTGCCAGTTGTCTTTTGCCTCTGAGCGTTTGATCCACGGCGGCAGGCTCAACTCAAGATAGCGCGCCAGGGCAATGGCGTAAGGCTCGTAGAGGCCGCGCAGGCGCGCGAGTTCGGCGTCGGCGGCCGCATCAGCTCCCAGCCGGAAACCGGACGCGCCCAGTTCCTGCCGGATCATTGCCAGATCTTCAACGGACAACCGGCCATCAGCGCCATCCTTGTCCGGCGCCGCGCTGAATACCTGGCTCAGATCCACCAGCGCATGCCGCGCGATGGCAAACGTCATCCTCGCCTGATACTGGCATATGCCTTCCATGCCGGACATGGCCAGCGCGCACACATCGAGCACGGCGGTGAGTGACGCAATCCATGACTGATTATCATGCTGCGAGCGGAAGTACGCGAGCACTGGATAAGAGAGGTGGCTCTCCATCAGCTCGGCGGCCCAGGTTTCCCAGTGGGCCAGGACCTCAGTCAGCGCATCGAAATCGCAGGTGGCGGGCCCGGTGTTGCGGCGGAGCAGCTCGAACGCCGTCGGAGGCGATCCCGCGCGGGCATCAAGCAGAGAAATCGTCACTTCTCGCCGCGAAAAGGACTGGTACAGCACAGGCAGGTATCCAATGACCAGAGCGAGAAAGCCAAAGCCCACGCCGGCTTCGATTACGGTGACGAAGCGTCCCAGGGGCGACGCGGGAGTGATGTCGCCGAGGCCGAGCGTGAACAGCGTGGTTCCGCTCAGATACAGAGCATTGCCGAAGCGGCCGGGAAAGACAGCTCCGCTGAGCTGTTCGCTGTCGCCGTAGTGAATCAGCGCGAAGCCAAGCACCAGGGTTAAGGCCCAGAAGGCCAGCAGGACCAGCAGGGAAAGCGGGCCGTAATAGCTGAGCAGGGCGTCGCGTTTCTTTTTCTGTCTGCGCAAGCCGGCCAGGGCGCGCCAGATGGACCAGGTGCGCCGGTAGAACGTCCGCGTCATGCGGAACTGGCGAGTGACGCGGCGGGGCAGCACAATGGTTTCAAATGTCTCCCACAGCACCGCCAGAATTAGGAGAACGCCAGCGACGACTGCCATACTGTTGAGCATGTTCCTCTTTTCCGCCCGGGTCCCGGCCCGCCCGATTCCGGCCGGTTGGCAGTGCATTAGATTACCGTAACGTAGGAAAAGAACCTGACTCTATTAAGGTACACTTGGAGTCGGGTACCGCCTGTGAAAGAGCTGCTCCATCTTCTCACCAGCCATCCTTATCTCGTGGTGTTGCTCTCCGCCGTCCTGGAGCGGATTGGCCTGCCGCTATTTCTTTCGCCGGTGCTGGTGGGGGCGGGCGCTCTGGCTGCGGCGGACCAGATGCGCTTCGATCTTGGTTTCTGGGTCGCTTTGCTGGCCTGCATCGCCGGCGATACCCTCTGGTACGAGATAGGACGGAAAAAAGGGGACTCGGTGCTCTCCCTGCTCTGCCGCATCTCCTTCGAGCCGGACACCTGCGTGCGCAAGTCGAAGGTCTTCTTTGAAAGAGGGGCCAATCGCACCCTCTTCTTCTCCAAGTGGCTGCCCGGTGTATCGCACATTATTCCCGCCGTCGCGGGGTTGAGCCGCATCGGCCGCGAACAGTTTCTGGTGACCAACATTGCCGGGTCTGCGCTGTGGGTGCTGGCCCTCATGCTCATGGGCTACCTTCCGGTGGAACACCTGCACCTGGTGCCGGCCATAGGGTCACTGGTGTTTGAAGGAGCGCTGGTTCTGCTCGCCGGCAACGTTGGCATCAAGTACGTGCAGCGGCGGCGCTTCCTCAATGAACTCTACAAGTCGCGCATCACACCGCAGGACCTCCGTGAGATGCTCGATTCCGGCCAGAGCGTGGTCATCGTGGACCTGCGCCACTCGCTCGATTCCATCACCGACCCGCGCGTGCTGCCCGGGGCAATCCGCATGCTGCCGGAAGATGTGACCCAACGCGTGAACACTCTGCCCGTCGACAAGGAGATCGTCCTCTACTGCACTTGACCCAACGAAGCGACCAGTGCCCGGGTGGCACAGAAACTTCAGAAGCTGGGCATCAAGCGCGTGCGGCCCCTGCAGGGAGGCTTCCACGGATGGAAAGATCTGGGCTATCCGCTGCAGGAACCGGCAGAGGTAGCCTGGCACAGCGCACTGGGATGAAGTGAGCGGGAAGCATCCCTGCCTTGATGGTTTCAGGCAGGAGTGCCGATCGATTGCCAAAATCAGAGAAACTGCCAAAGAAACCCTGATTGAACCACTGAGCCTCCATGGGTTTCGTCTTTCAGTTGTCAATCTTTGGGCAGTTTTGGCATTTCTTGCAGTGCTTAGCCGATTTGATATGAGTTCATCTGCGTTCATCTCTGGCCCCAGCTCTCCGCGTCTGTGGGGCGAACCGGTCTTGCAGCTGTTTACAGTTTAAGCTTCAGCAACCCTGTGGTACTCTAGGGCGCGATCCCCTCACTCCACTCACAATGGAAACCTCGTTCAACGCGTCGCAGTACCCGCGCACCTATCGCCTGTCCATCGGTTGGATGGCCTTCATGCTCCTGTTCGGTCTGGGCGCCACCTGGGTGGGAGCCTCGACAACGTGGTACCTGATCTCTAACGATCATGCTCACAATCCAGCGGGCACGTGGGTGCCTGTGGGAATCTTTACATTCATCACGCTCTTCGGACTGTACCTGCTTTGGGCCGTGCCGAAATACCGTATAGTCCTCTATCCTGACCGCATCGAACTGCGTGAGTTTCTACGGCCACGCATCCTTCTGCGCGATGAGATCCAGGGCCGCAGGACCAAGGACGGGAGCGACTCAGGCGGTAACATCATCCTGGTTCCTCGCGGCGGCGGACGCGAGTTCACGATCGAGGCCACCTTCTCGGTGGATGCGGGGTTCTGGCAATGGATTGAGAGCCTGCCCGATCTCGATGCCATCGATCTGCGTGATTCTCGCGAGAAAATCCTTGCCGCTCCGGAAGGCACCCCTGCGCGGGAGGAGCGCAGGGAAGCATTCGGCCGGGCGCGGAGCTTTTCCCGCATCGCCATCGGCGCCACCGTGGCAGCCGGCCTGTGGGCCTGGTTTTTCCCCCAGGTGTACAGTTTGGCTGTGCTCGCCTGTTTGCCGTGGCTGACCGTCTTCATCCTCTGCCGTTCTAAAGGACTGTTCAGGATTTTCACCGGCAGGAATGACGCTCACCCGGATATGACTTTTCCCTTCGTGGTGCCCGGGGTCGTGCTGATGGCATGCTGCTTCGGCGTGCATATGCTCGATTGGGAGCCCCTTCTGGTCTTCTCAGCCGCCCTGGGCCTTGTTCTGTGGAGCGCCGCGGCGGTAGCCGATTCCTCGCTCCTGAAGGACCGGACCAACTTCATCCTCATGCTGCTCTTTACCGCACTCTATGGCTTTGGCGCGAGCAGGGAAGCAAATGCTCTCCTGGACCGGTCGCCCGGAGCCATCTATCGCGCGAGCGTCGTCGGCAAACACACACAAACCGGCAAATCCACCAGCTATTATCTTGAGCTGGGCTCCTGGGGTCCTGACATGCGCATGGGCGACGAGTCCGTTCCGTCGACGTTTTATAGCTCGGTGAACACCGGAGACAAAGTCTGTGTGGTGCTCAGGCAAGGAGCGCTGCGCGTTCCGTGGTACGCGGTCACGCTGTGTGACCAGGCTGCTCCGATAACTCGCAACCCACCATGGGAGCCAGAGCAAGAATCCAGCCACTGATGGACGCAGACGAACGCTAATCGCGTTTGGGATCGCCGGTATCGCACGTAATCGGAAAACCAAAACCGCAGCAGGAACGAATCCCGATCTGTGTTCATCTGCGTTTATCGGTGGCAACCCATGTGTTGATCCGTGTAAATCCGCGTTCATCAGCGGTAAGATTTTGCCTGTCTCCGTGCCTCCGTGGTGAGTGAGATGCGCGCATGTAAAATCGATCTGTGTCCTCTGATCTTCTCGCGGCAGCACGGCTCGTCGGCGGTTCACGCCGTATCGTCGCACTGACGGGCGCGGGCATTTCCACCGAATCGGGCATCCCGGACTTTCGCGGGCCCAACGGCGTATGGACCAGAAATCCCAAAGCGGAAAAGCTCTCCGACATTCGCTACTACATGGCCGATCCTGAAGTCCGCAGGCTGGCATGGCAGGAGCGGCTTGTCCACCCCGCGTGGAGCGCGCGGCCCAACGCCGGACACATGGCCCTTGTGGACCTGGAGCGCGGCGGACGGCTGCACGCTCTGGTCACGCAAAACATTGACGGTCTTCACCAGGCCGCCGGCAACTCCGCGGAAAAAGTGGTGGAAGTGCACGGCACCATTCACCAGGTCGTGTGCATGCAGTGCGACTGGCGCGGACCGATGCAGGCCGCGCTGGATCGGGTCCGCGCCGGAGAAGAAGACCCGCCGTGCCGCGCCTGTGGCGGCATTCTCAAGAGCGGCACCATCTCATTCGGCCAGGCGCTGGTTCCCAGGGTGATTGATCAGGCAATGCGCGCCGCCGAAGAAGCCGACCTGCTGATTGCCATCGGCAGCAGCCTGAGCGTTTATCCTGTGGCAGGCGCAGTGCCGCTGGCGAAATCCGCCGGCGCCCGCGTCATCATCCTGAACGCTCAGCCCACGCCTATGGACCCGCTCGCCGACCTCGTCCTGCGCGGTGCGATTGGGGAAGCTCTGCCGGAGATGGTGAACAACGTCTCGCGGCCGCGTGCGTAGCTTCACCAACGAAGAGCCTTCTTTGAAACCAGCTAACTACGTTTTAACTGAGATGGCAACGAGGTTTTCAGACGACATGAGTAGTGTTGGCGTCCCCGACGGGATTTGAAACCCGTGTTACCGCCGTGAAAGCACGGCGCCGGCAGGCAACTGATTGAAACCATATGGCAGGGAGGGCAATCTGCTGCCATGATAAGGAATGATGGGGATGTTCTTATCGGATCCTTAAAGGACTGACTGCGTACAGGCATTTGCCCGAACCAGCCATGCCGAAGCCTGGCCTTCGGGGGATCGGTGCGCTGCCCGATCTGCTTGTTAGTCTGGTCGGTGATGGCTCCCAGCCGGGTGACGCTGGTCAAGTCGAAATCTGGCAGGGATCGGGCCGAGAGTTTAAGATTGCAGCCTCAGTCGCGGGTAGAATCCACGGAGAGAGGTTCATGATGGCGACAAACATGACTCAACCAGAAAACCCGACAGTCCGCGTTAACGGCGCGCGTTATTCAGCGAACGGCCTGGCAGTGGTTCGCGTGACAATCGGCGCAATGTTCGTGTCGGTGTTCTTCGAAAACCTGGGGAAGGGCCTTTACACGGCCGGGGGCTACTCCAGCCTGATCAACTACTACATCCACTCAAGTCACGCGCCGGCCGCGTGGAAGGCAGTGATGGGTTTAGCGGCGAGCCATGCCGCAATGGCGGCTCCCATGCAGGGCTTAACTGAAATAACACTCGGGATTCTTCTTTTGATCGGCTTGCTCACACGGCCGGTAGCCTTTGTGGCGTTTCTATTCCTTGGCAGTCTTTGGATCTCGGAATGGGGCACGGCCTGGATTTGGGAGCTGCTGGTTCCAGTGCTTGCATCGCTCGGGCTCGCGGTGGGGCGAGCCGGCCGGGCATGGGGCATCGACGCGCGGTTGGCACAGCGGCGTCCCTCGGCTCCGTGGTGGTGATCAACTCGAAGCAGATGCGGGTGTCAGTTGTAATCCCTACGCACAATGAAGCGCAGGCCATTGGACGCGTGCTTGGCGACCTGCCGTCTGACCTTGTGACGGAGGTCATTGTTGTCGACAGCAACTCGAGTGACGGGACCCCCGCGATCGCCGCACAGATGGGAGCGCGCGTCATACAGGAACCCCGCCGTGGCTACGGCCGCGCTTGTTTGACGGGCTTTGCGAATGCGAGCACTCCCGATGTAATTGTGTTCCTCGATGGCGATTACAGTGATCGCCCCTCGGAGCTGCCGATTCTCCTGGCTCCGGTTATCGAGGATCGTGCCGACATCACGATGGGTTCGCGCCTTGGAACGAACCGCAACTCCGGGGCGATGCCCTGGCATGCAGCATTCGGTAACCGCCTCGCGGCCGGACTGATCCGGCTGTTGTACGGTCTGGAGATCAGCGACCTCGGGCCGTTTCGGGCCTTGCGCGCCGATGTCCTTCGCGCTCTCGCGCTTGAAGAGACCACCTACGGCTGGCCGGTTGAAATGATCTTGAAGGGCTCCCGCGCGGGATTTCGCATCGTCGAAGTCCCTGTGAGCTATTACCCGCGAATTGGACGGTCAAAAATCAGCGGTACGGTGAAGGGTACGATAGGAGCAGCGTGGTTTATCCTTAGCCGGATCGTGCGGTATTATTTTCAGACGTCGAACGGCAGGAAATGACGCGACGGCGTAAACGCTGAAAGGCCGACAACCCAGACCACTGTGCGTTCTTCTTCCCAACACCGGACACTGGTCATTATGGCGAAGGCCCCAAAATCAGGCACGGTCAAGACCAGGCTCAATCACAGCCTTCCTCCTCCCGCCGTTGCAGAGCTGTATCGTTGCCTTTTGGAAGACACGGTCTCCCTGGCCCAATCTTTGACTGGCGTGGAGGTGGCAGTGATGTGCCGCGGGTCGGACCAGGAGGAATTGGCAGATCTGCTAGGCAATACAGTGCAGATTGTGGCACAGAAGGGTGAAGGCCTTGCCGCAGGACTCGACTCTGTTTTTCGATGCTTCACAGCGGCCGGCGGGAAGCGCGTCATCGCGTTCAACAGTGACAGCCCACACCTCGCGCCGTCTGTTTTGGACAACGCTTTCGAAATGCTCGCCATGCATGACGTGGTTGTCGGGCCAACCCACGATGGAGGCTACTACCTTGTAGGCGCGAAGGCAGCTCACCCGTCGCTCTTCGAAGCAGATGGATTGGGGACAAGAAGCGCGCTCGACAGATTGCAGATCCGCACAAAGGCCCTTAAACTTTCAACGGGCTTCACGGAACCCTTCTACGACATCGATGTCGCGGACGATCTGATCCGGCTGGCCCGTGAGCTGCGGCTCGCTCCGGCGAAAGCTCCCCGAACCGCGGCCTGGTTCGGCGAGTGGGAACAAGCAGTTGCGCAACTGTGTCAATCTCCGGGAGAGCCGTGAAACTCACACCCTCGCAGAGGTTGTACACGCTCGGCGCCATCTTGCTGCTGGCGCTGGCGACCTGTGCACACAGCTTCAGCCGCAAGGGCGGCCCGGCATTCATCATTCCTCTGGCCGTTGCCGGCGTGGCTTACCTCCTGGTCATCCGCGAGCTCCTATCGACACCAAAATTTCCGAAGCGCGTCATCGTCTTCGGGCTGGCATTGGCTGCTGCGTGGCATCTCTTGTTCCTGCTGAAGGCGCCGGGTGCGGATGATGACGTCCATCGCTATGTCTGGGATGGGCGCGTGCAACGGCTCGGCTATAACCCTTATCTCGTCATTCCCAGCAACCCTGAGCTCAGCGGGCTGCATACACCCGAAACCCGAACGCTGAACCACCCTGACCTGCCAAGCCCATATCCAGCGGGTGCTCAGCTTTTCTTCCGTGCCATAACAGCGATTCATGAGTCTGTTTTCGCGCTGAAAGCAGCATTTGTAGCCTGCGATCTGGCAATTGTGCTTGTCTTGCTCGATGTGTTGCGCCGCAACGGGCAGGGAGAGCACTGGATTCTTGCCTTTGCCTGGCACCCACTGCTGCCGATTGCAGTGGCGGGTAGCGGTCACATCGATATTCTCGGCGTGCTGCTGCTGCTGGTGTCTGCGGCGGCGCTGGCAAGACGCTGGCGTCCGGTTGCAGCCCTGGCATTCGGCCTGGCTGTTGCCGTGAAATTGCTCCCGATCGTACTGCTGCCACTTTACTGGAAGAGGGTTCGTAAGCGCGACGCCGTACTGGCTGCCGCCGCCGTTGGACTCCTGTACGTGCCGTTCCTCAGCCACGGCCGCATCCCCTTTGGCTCGCTGGGTACTTACGTGCAGAGCTTCCGGTTTAATGATCCGGTGTTTGCGACGCTCGAGCGTGTGGCGGCCCCGCAGCTTGTCGCCGGGCTGGCGGTGCTCATTGGCTTGCTCACTTCAATCTGGCTGCGAAGCAAGGCTCCGGCATTCTCGTCGGAGTCATTTGCATGGCCCATGGCAGCATCGCTTTTATGTGCGCCGGTTGTATATCCCTGGTACCTGCTGTGGCTCTTGCCGTTCATGCGCTCGGTTTCGACGCTGCCGATCTTCATCTGGACCGTGAGCATCATACCAACGTATTACGTCTGGCATTTGCGTTCGCTTGGCCGCCCGTGGCTGGTTCCGGGCTGGATCATGCTGCTGGAATATGGGTCTGTGGCACTCGTTGCCGCTATCATCGCCTTGCGCCGGACCACACGACCGGTTGCACTGAAATGCTCAGCGGATCCGGCCGAGTGAAAGACAACTGCACGCCGGAATTCCTGTATCGACGGGCCCTTGTGCGTCATCCAACATGAGATTTGAGTTCATTCTCTAAGGAGGACCTTCCATGCCAAAGTCGAGTCGTTCAACGATCCGTTTCCTGGTTCTTGCCGTCCTGGCGCTTGCTGCGACCTCCTGGACGCAGACAAAGCCACCCATCGCCGAACAGATTGCCAAGGCCTACGGTCTTGATTCATGGGGCCAAATTGATGCGATCCGCTACACCTTCAACCTGGATATTCCCGGACTCAAACTCTCGAGGACGTGGACCTGGGAGCCCAAAGCCGACCGAGTCACCTTTGAAGGAAAAGACAAGACAGGCAAGCCGGTGAAAGTAACATACGTGCGCTCGCAACTGGACACTCAGCCCGACAACGTGAAGAAAGAAATTGATCCAGGTTTCGTCAACGATCAGTATTGGCTCGTCTTCCCCTTCCATGCCTACTGGGACGCCGGCGCTCAAGTGGAAGACACCGGCATGCACAAATTGCCGATGGGAAAGGGTTCCGCCAGGCGGGTGGTGGTGAAATATTCCTCAGGCGGCTACACTCCCGGCGATACCTGGGAACTGTTTGTTGGCCCGGACAACCGGGTCCAGGCAATGGTGTTTCGCCACGGCGGAGACGCAAAGCCGAGCACGGTCATCGCGACCTGGGCGGGCTACAAGAAAGCTGGTCCCCTCCTTATCTCTACGAGCCACCGCGGAACGGCCGACGGCAAGCCGTTGACTCTCACCTTTACAGATGTGGCCGTTAAGCTGGCAGGGTCAGACACTTGGGTTAACGCGAAATAAGACATAAGGCGCGTACTAAAAAAACTGGCGGCTGGTTCTGTTTGAAAGAGCTGCGAAGGAAGACACAACCGGCGCCACAAATGGCGGCCTCTGGCAAACAGCCTGGTTTATACCGGGCTGTGCCTGGTCCGCGCAAGAGTGACAATCCGTTCAAGCGTTGGGTTGGGGGCCGGCATTTCTCAGCTATCTGGGAGCGGAGTTCGAGCGAAAGACGAGAAAATAGTCTTCTCCGTCTCCCTTCACAAAGTCGTATTGCTCCAGCAAGCGATAGCCGGCCCGCGCAGCTTCCTTTATTACCACCTCACGAGAGATGCCGTGGTCATCGCCCTTGCCATTGCGATCAATGATGCCTACCTTCGCGCCGGTACGCAGCGACCTGCGCAGGTTTTTCAGCAGACGCACCGGATGCGCGACCTCATGATAGGTCTTCAGCAGCAGCACGGAATCAACGCTCCTTTTGGGCAGGGTAGGATCATCCTCCCGGCTCAGAATCGTGTGAACGTTGCCAATGCCGTCCCGCTGAGTGCGCGCCTTGATGTAGGCAATGGACTTTGGGTTGATGTCAACGGCGTAGACAAGCCCGGTCTTTCCCACGCGTTTTGCTGCGCGAACCGTAAACCAGCCGGAGCCAGCGCCGATGTCAGCTACGTGTCTGCCTTCCTTGATGCCCAGAATGTCCATCACGCGTTGCACCTGCAGCTTCTTGTCACGGTCTTTATATTCAAAAACAGACAGATCGCCGGTATAGGGCTGACTTGTCTTGCGCGGCGGAGTCTGAGAACTGCTTTTCGCCCTGCTTTGTGCTTCCAGGGTCGTCAAGATTGCAAACCGGGAAGCAGTCGGAGCAGCACCCAAAAGTACGAAAATGAGAACGGCAAACAGCATGAGGCCAAGCGTGCGTGAAGGATTGAAACGTCGCATTACTCAACTCCTCGCTATCACTACGGTTGTGCAGGAACTGGTCAGCTTGGGCAAATCGCGGCTCGCGGCCATGCGGACCTGCAGGCCAGGGCGTTGCCCGCGAACGATCGGACAGTAATAGTCAGGCTCCAGGAGCGCCCCCTGGAGACTTCGACGACCGGCACAACCACCGTGGCATGAGTCCCGGAACTCGCAAGGCCGGCACGCTTCAGGAAGCGTGCGGGCCTGGTGGAACGGCCCAGAATCCAGAATGTCGAGCCCCGCTGAGACCAAGCCCGAGAGCGGCTCCCCCGATCCTGGCCAGTAAACACAGGGCTGCGTGGTGGCTCGCGGCGTAACCCTCACCGTGCTTACGCCGCACCCTCCACGGAGCGGCGGCAGGCCCGCCATCGCCCGGACGAGCGGCTCGCCGATGGCAATGACATCAGTTTCCGCAAAGAGACGGTGGAACCCCTCCCAGTATTCATCGTAGGTCAGCGCGTAGAGGTCCGATCGCACGGCTTGATATACGTTCACTCGCAGGGGAGCGTCAAACTTCCTGGCGATTCGCGCGACGTCCGCCAGCCGCAAGTGGTTCGACTTCATCATGACAGCGATGATGGTTACCGGCACACCCAGCCGCCTGCAGCGTTCTGCCTGATGATGGATGAGCTCCCAATTGCCTGCTCCGCGCTGCGCATCTTGCTCCGCTTGCGTCGGGTAGTCCAGAGAGAACTCGATGTCGTGGAAAGCGCGCAATTCGCTATCTTCCAGGACCGCCACGCTGTGGCCATTGGACGTGATGGTGACCTTGACCGGCAGAGTGCGCAGGTACGCCAGGATCGCCCTGAAGTCGGGGTGCATCCCGTTCTCGCCAGTCCCGAGATTCACCGAGCGGACCCGCAATCTCTCCATGACGGATCTCACTTGATCCAGGGAGAGACGGTCGGTCCGATCCGGATCGCGGTAGCAGAAGGCACACGAGAGATTGCACTCGTTGGTGAGCCCTAACCCCAGCGCAATTCCGGCATCGGGCGCCACCGTATCAGAGATTGTCGCTGATTGGTCCGCGAAGTTGCGCATTATTCGTTCTTCCCGACGGGCCCGGTGTAGCGGGCCAGCATTTGCGAGTAGCGGGCGATTCCCGCGAACTCCGGCCGTCCGCCCAACTGGCGCTCAAGTTCAAAAATCCGTTCGTAGTCTGCGCTGCGAGAAACCTGTGGTGGTAGATAGTCGGCAAGGACGCGCACACCCCGTTCGGCAATCGGCGTCGCCGACGCTTCAGTCAGCATGGCCCTCAAGCTATCCGCCGTAAACAGTCGCACCCTGCCTCCATACAGGGATTCCTGTCCCCACTCAGCTGTGAGGCCGTTTTTCGCGCCGGCCAAATCGCCGGCCTGGATAGCCGCCTTGCATACTTCGCCTGCCTGATTTCGCCCGAGAACGGACAGTATCGCCGATGAGTCCCGCAATGCCTGGACCGCAGCGCGCAATACAGCACCAGGGTTGTCGCAATATTCCAGGATGTTGTGGCAAAGAACTAGATCGAACGATCGCACGGGAAACAGGTCCGGCAGTTGCGTAACATCGCCGTGGTGCAGGAGAACCTTGTCCGTAACCCCGGCTTCTTGTGCCGCGCGTTTCGCGATATTCAGCATCGCTGGCGAGGAATCCAGAAGCGTTACATGAATTCCAAGCCGCGCCAGACGCACCGCAGCCGTTCCTGTGCCGCCTCCGAGATCAAGAGCACTCAGCGAAGATTTGGTCTGAGTTGGAAGAAAATCCTGCAGATTGGCAAAGGCCAAATCGGAGCGCAACCTGCCCTCGGGCGTTTCGAGGTACGCGGCATACTGATTCGCGCCGCTCCGGAAACGTTCACTCTCGGCCTTGGCTGCCATCTTCATGCAACCCTCAAGCAGGAAAGCATTTCACGAACTCATGGCTGACCACCGCTCCGTCCCGACCGGGTGTAAGAGCCCGCGCAGTTGGCTCATGCCAACCGCACCACATCGAGGTGGCTTCGCATAAGGACCGAGTCTGTAGTAGAGGCCAGAGTCATGAGCAGGAGCCATTATATTCGAACCGCATGTTCCAGCAGCCAGAGCGCAACCGTGCTCAGTCGGAAAATCAAAACCTCGTTTGAGATCGCGAACCATTCGATTGAGCCTGGCAGCTGCCTAGAGCTTACTGACGAAATCTTAGGTGAGTCCACCGAACCAAACATCACAGATCAGGCAATGGCGCATGGGGCATAGGCGTCCATGAAATTCAGGATCATGCGCATCGTAGCCTCATCTCCGCAACTGGTGTTGATCATGGCATGGTAAATCGCGCGATCGGGCCACTCCACGTTGAAGTATTTTTTAATGAAATCCGCGCGCTCGCGGTCGACCGTATCAATCAGCTCCTCGGCTTCCTTCTCGTCTTTGCCGCGGCTCACCAGCCGGCGAATCTTGCTCTGCCTGGGCGCATAAAGGAAGATCCGCAATGCGTCTGACCGGTCCTTGAGAAACTGTTGCGAACCTCTGCCCACGATGACGACGTTTCCGTGCTTCGCTGCATGTTCCACCACGCGGCGGGTGATCGTGAGAATGGTCTCACTGTCCACAACGTTCAGTTTGGGCGCGTTGATGCTGCCCTCATAGCTTCCTCGCAGAAACGATTTGAAGAGCCGGTAATAGAGAGGATCGGTTCGCTCCTCTCTATCTTCGACGACAGCCCGGGGGCACCTGGCCAATCTGGCGATCTCCTCGGTAAGCGATTGGTCCCATAGCTTCCAGCCAAGGCGTTTTGCCACCAGGTCGGCGATTTCGCCTCCGCCGCATCCGTATTCGCGTTCGATGGTGATGATTTTGATCATGCCTGTACCGCCTTTCTGACTCCTTAGCTGCGCTACGACAGGCGAATCATTACTCCGCGATGGTAACACCGCCGTGAAGATCGTTCTTCTTAAGGACGAACGACACAAAGAACATAACTGCCGCACAAATGCTGAGAACCATAAATGTATCGATATAGGCCAGAGTCGCTGCGTGCGCCTGCAACGATCGATAGATGGTGGCATAGGCCGTGGCCGTCGCCTCGTGTCTGTCCAAACCGGCATTAGCAAAATGCTGCGTCAAACCCTGTGCCG
>JBLMYN010000043.1:0-5504 GCA_050258305.1 Actinomycetota bacterium | reverse complement strand
ATTTGGTTGTTTGAACGATGACATGCTGAATCAGATGTTTTTTTAGTAGCCGCTTATTTGATCTGCGCCAGAGTGCTGTTGACCATATCGCTCTCGGGTTTGCATTCATGCCTGGCAAAATCAGCCAGGAGTTGCTCTTTCGCCTTGTCAGGATCAGAGATGAATTCAGGGCGGGTCCTGAAGGTTAACCTGCAAACATCGCAATATGCAACGCTCGGAGTGACACCCATAAACCGCACGATCTGCATGTTTCGCTCAGCCATGAACTGATCATGGCAGGGCGCCAGAGGTGAGTCAAATCGGCAAGGTGCGAACCGACAGCGCCTGCATTTGACTCTTGCATCACTTCCTGCTCTCTGTTTCTTGCTCTTTGTTTTGGCGGCCCGCAATCGCGAGGCCTTGGGTCGGTTATCGCGGTGTCCAGTGCGGATGAGCTGAAAACAGCCCGGCCCCAAATCCGATCTGGTACGCCACTACCAGCCCAAACAACAAGCTGAGCACACCCGATGCCAGTCCCAGCCGGCGAGCGAATGTCCTGTTCCCGTGCCCCACCAGATGCAGGGCTGAGGCGATGCTCATGGTGATCAGCATCATGCCGGCTACGGTGCCTGCGCCAAAGACCAGCAGATACGCCACCGCCCAGCGCGGATTGCGGATGGTGGTGAGCACCAGCAAAGCTACAGCCGCCGAACCCGCCAACCCATGAACCACGCCAATTACCAGTGGCCGCACCTGCTGGTAAAGGCCGATTCTGCCGAACAGCCGGTCGAGAACGGAGAGAGGAGTCTGCTCAGGGTTGTGCGGATGCGCTTCCGGTGAGTGCCCATGCGGGTGCGTGTGCACGTAATCGCCATGGCTGTGCGCATGGGAATGGAGTACTTCAGGCTCGTGATGGGAATGCGCCTTGCCGGCGGCCGGCAGCGCTCGTACGAAACTCGAGATGTTCATGAGGCCGAGGACGACCAGCATCAAGCCAACGGAAAATTCCATGCTGAGCCCGATGCGTGCGGGGATGACGACTCCAAACAGGATAATCAGGGCGCCCACAACGAAGATCGTCAACGTGTGACCGATGCCCCAGAAGATGCCGGTCCATGCAGCGCGATTGACCTTCTTCTGGTGGCTCACGATCGTGCTGACGGCAATTACGTGATCAGGATCGGTCGCATGCCGCATGCCGAGAAAAAAGCCCATGGCGATGATGGATAGAAAGCTGATCATGATTTGCTCTCGACGTGTTCTGTGGCTTTAAGCTCAGCCCGGTACGCGGCGAGGTAATTGCAGTAATCTTCCACTCCCTGCCCCGATTTGGCGGATACGTCGAACACTTTCATCCCCGGTCGTACTGCCTGGATGTTCGCGAGAGTTGCCGGTTCGTTGAACTCGACTGCCGCCGCCAGGTCCATCTTTGTGATCACTGCCACATCGGCGCTGTTGAAGATGGTCGGATATTTGAGCGGCTTGTCTTCGCCTTCGGTTACCGACATCAGCACCAGCCGCAGATTCTCGCCCAGATCGTAAGAAGAGGGGCACACCAGATTGCCTACGTTTTCAATGAACAGAAAGTCGAGCTTGCCGGTGTCCCATCCTTCCAGCGCGCTTTGCACCATCGCGGCTTCCAGGTGGCACAAGGTGCCGGTGGTGATCTGCTTTACCGGAGCCTGACTTCGCGCCAGCCGCAAGGCATCGTTTTCCGTGGCCAGGTCGCCGACCAGGGCTGCCACCCGATAACGCTCGCGCAGCAGCGTGAGCGTCTTTTCGAGGAAGGCCGTCTTGCCCGCGCCCGGGCTCGATACCAGGCTGACGACGAATACGCCTTCGCGGCGGAAGCGGTCGCGCAAGGCGCGAGCGATCAAATCATTCTGCTTCAGTACGTTCCTGCGAACCTCCACAAGGCGTGGCGGACTCATTCTTCTATCTCCAGGGCGCAGACTTCCAGTTCCTTGCCGTGAACCACATCCGCGGAAGGCGTTCCGCATTCCGGGCAGCAAAACCATTGCGTGGAACTGAGCACACGGGGAGCCTGGCACGCGCCGCAGAATATCTCCACCGGCACTTCTTCCACCAGCAATTCCGAACCTTCCAGAGCCGTACCCGAACAGGCCATTCCATAACACGATAGCAGAGCGTCTTTGACCACGCCGGAGAGCAGCCCCAGCCGCAGATGCACGGCAATAATCCTGGCATTGCGCTCCCGGGCTTCTTCTTCCGCCATGTCAACAATGCTCATGGCGATGGAGAGTTCGTGCATTGGGCTCAGTTCCTTTCGCTCGCCGCTCCCGAAAACGCTGCAAGAGCGGCCTGTCCGAGGCTGATGCCTCCATCATTGGGAGGCACGGCATGGTTGGTCCAGATCCGTAGAGGTGCTCCGGCGAGCTCTGCTTTCAAGTCTTCAAGCAACAACTCGTTTTGGAACACCCCGCCGGAGAGAACAACTGTGTCCAGACCATGCCGCTGACATAACTCTGTTATAGCCGCGCTCAATCCGCGAGCGACGCCGCGCTGAAAAGCTCGCGCGAGATCCTGTGGCGCGCAGCCGCTCAATCTTCCGCGAATTACATGCTCCAGTAGCGGACGGAAATCGAGTTCACCACTGCTAATTGGAAACGGAAACCCTTCATCACAATCCGATTTACGCGCCAGTTGCTCCAGCCACATCGCCGCCTGGCCCTCATAGCTTATGGGACGCGTGAAGCCGAGCAGGGCAGCCGCCGTGTCAAACAGCCTCCCCATGGAAGTGGTTGTGAAGGCGCGCACGCCTTTTTGCACCAGCTGAACAGCGTCCGCATACCGTCCACCAAACAGAAATGGATTTGCAGCCAGGTCGGGCGGCTGTTCAAGTTGAGTCAGGAAGCCCGCTGCAGCCTGGACTGGATATTCCGCTGCAGCGTCACCTCCCGGCAGAACCGCCGGGCGGAGATGGGCAACGCGATCAAAGCCTGTTTGTAAACTGCCGACGAAAAATTCGCAGCCCCAGATCGTACCGTCATCGCCGAAGCCAGTGCCATCGCAACTTACGCCGAGTACGCGCGTCTGCCAGGCTCCGTGCTCCGCCAGCACTGACGCTATGTGAGCACGATGATGCTGAACCGCAATAGCCGAGGCGCCGTCTGCCGGCAGCGTGGCAGCGTGCGCCGTAGAAAAATACTGTGGATGCAGATCACGGACGATCAGCAGGTCATTCCAATTCAGGTCATACATCGACAGGAGATCGCGGATGGTCTGATCAAAAGCCTGAAAGGCCTGGTAATGTTCCAGGTCGCCAATGTGCTGGCTGACGAATGCCTGTCCATCGACAACCAGTGTGATCGTGTTTTTGAGATCGGCCCCGAGGGCAAGAATCGGGCGCGTGACTGGCAGCTTTACAACGGCACTCGGGGCGTAGCCGCGCGCCCTGCGCAAAATCACAGGCCCAAAGGCTCCTACACGCGCCACCGAATCATCCATGCGATGCGCAATCGGGCGCTCTCCAATCAGGAATGCATCGGCGATGCCCGAGAGCCGCTTAAGCGCGTCGTCATCTTGATAGGAGATGGGTTCGCTGGATCGGTTGGCCGAGGTCATTACCAGCACAGCGGGAGCCCGGGCCGCGAACAATAAATGCTGGAGCGGAGTGCAGGGAAGCATCACTCCCAGCTCATTGGTATCCGGCGCGATCTCCGGCAGCTCAGCCTTTGCAGGCGCAAGCACAATGGGCCGCGCCGTGGAGGTAATCAGCGCTTCGGCTTCAGGAGAAATCTCAAGCAGCTCGCGTGCAGCTTGCAAATCTCTCACCATCACTGCGAACGGTTTCTCTTTCCGATACTTGCGTTCGCGAAGTTGCGTGACGGCGTTCACGTTTCGGGCATCGCATGCCAGGTGATAGCCGCCGAGCCCTTTGATTGCGAGAATTTGTCCATCGGTGAGAAGCCTCGCGGCTTCCTGCACAATTTGAGATTGGCCGTGTAGAACCGTGCCGTCCTGATGCAAACAATATTGTGGCCCGCATTCCGGGCAGGCAACCGGCTGGGCATGGAAGCGGCGATTTGCCGGATCGTGATACTCGCGGTCGCAGTATTCGTCCAGTGGCCATTCTTTCATTGTGGTATTGGGACGATCGTAGGGCAGTCTCTCAATCACCGTGTATCTCGGGCCACAGTTTGTGCAGTTGATGTAGGGATAGCCGAAGCGGCGGTTCGCCCGATCGAAAAGCTCGCGTAAACAGTCGTCGCAGACGGGCAAGTCAGGTGAAATGCGGACTGTGGGCCGGTCAAGGCGTTGGCTTTCACGGATGGTGAACTTGTTAAGGCCCTGCGGCTGCGCCGGCTCCACTTCAATCTCGGCGATGCTGGCCGCGGGCGGTGGCTTTAACTTGAGATCGCGCACAAAATCCGCCAGCCGCTGTTCGGGGCCTTCGAGGAAGATTTCCACGCCCTGCTCGCCATTCAGCACCCACCCGGCAAGCGTGTTGTCGTGCGCGAGGCGATACACAAACGGGCGGAACCCAACGCCCTGCACAATGCCGCGAACGCGAATAGAGCAGGCGCTGGCCAAGGTCACTTCTCCACCATGCAGCCGCGGCCACGAAATCCGATTTCCATCACTTTGCCGTCTTCGACCAGAACAGGCACGGTGCGCACATCACCGGCGATGGCGCGCAGGCGAGCGCGCGCCTCGGCGTTCGCTTCCACGTCATATTCCACAAATTCACGGCGGCCAAATTCCAGCCATTCGCGCATCTCCAGCGTGTAAGGGCATCGTGCGCTGCCGAAAAGTTCAAGCCTCCCCACGGCGGAGCACCTCAAACACTTCCCGCATCACGTGATACACAGAAGCCTGTATTTCCTGGATCCGGGGGATGTAATCAGAGTGGATAACTACGGGGAAGTCTGCGAGGTCGCGGCGCAAAACCTCGCCGCCGTCATAGCCGAGCAGTGCAACTGTGAGCAAGCCGCGCCGTCCTGCCTCTTCGAGAGCCATCACAATGTTGCGCGAACCGCCGCTGGTCGAAATGCCTATGGCCACGTCTTCAGGGCGGGCCTGGGCGACGAGCTGGCGGAGGAAAATCACCTCTGTGCCCACGTCATTCGCAACCGCTGTGATGTTGGCGGGCTCCATGGCCAGCGAGACGGCAGGCACGGGCTGATAACCTTCAGGCGGCATGACGCAGTCGATTGCCCAATCGTTGGCATCCGTGGCCGAGCCGCCGTTGCCAAAGATGATGAGCTTGCCGCCGCGCTCCAGTCGCTCATGGATCGCCTGCGCCGCGCTGCCGATCGCTTCGGCTTCTTCCCCGGCTACCTGCTGGCGCAACCGGGCATCATCGCGCACCTTCATCAGAATGGATGCAGCCACCTCGGCTGCCAAATCATCCGTCTCCTGTTTCTGCTGTCCGAGGAAGGGATAGAGGAATTCTGAGGCCCCAACATCGTGCCCCAATTCACGGTGCTCAAAATAAACGTGCACCGTCTCCCAGAGCGTGTGGTAGAGGATTTCAATAAGCTCCTGGTGAATGAACGGATCCT
>JBLMYN010000042.1:0-7033 GCA_050258305.1 Actinomycetota bacterium | reverse complement strand
GCCCGGGTTGGATCCGAAGTCCGGTTCGGTGAGGCCGAAGCAGCCGACTTTTCTGCCTGCCGCGAGTTCGGGCAGCCAGCGCTGCTTCTGTTTCTCGTCGCCGTAGGTGTGGATGGGGTACATGACCAGGGAACCCTGCACTGAGGCAAAGCTCCGAAGCCCGCTGTCGCCGCGCTCCAGTTCCTGCATGATCAGGCCGTAGTCGATGTTCGACATCCCCGCGCAGCCATAGCCTTTGAGGTTGGGGCCGAAGAAACCCAGTTCGGCTATGGTCTTGACCAGTTCGCGGGGGAAGCGCCCGTCGCGATTGCACTGCTCGATGATGGGGACGACGTTTTCCTCGACGAAACGCCGGGTGGTTTCGCGGACCAGCTTTTCGTCTTCGCTCAGCAGGCCGTCGAACTCGATAAAGTCCACTCCCTTGAACTTGAAAACAGGCATAAAGGCACTCTTCCTTCTTATGAGGACTGACTAAACGGAGCGGCAGGCTAGCGGGGGGCTGCCTCTCAGGCTAAACGTACCAAGGTAGCAGGGACTGCGGGAAGGGGTCAATTGAGTGATGTCGCATTCGTAAGAAGGAGCCCCTTCCGAAATGGCCGGTCAGGTGTGGGGCAAACGGCCGGCCGGTGCTGATCTGTAGTCATTGAGAAATCAGTGGAGCTGCGTTAATCAGGACGAGGCCTCCGTCGTAGTCACACCACGTTGTTGCCCACATCCACTTCCGACAACGGCGCGGTGATCTCCTCCAGTTCTTTGCGCTCGGCTTTCACACCAATGAGCGCCTCCACCACGGCTGCCCCAATCATCAGGACAGAGCCGACGAGGTAACCATAAAAGAGCTCAATTCGCTGGCCACTCTGAATGAGAAGGCCGTAGATGTAAGGCGCAGCCACGCCGCCGGCGAACGTCCCGGCGGCATAAAAAATCGCGATTGCCAGGCCGCGGATTTCGAGCGGAAAGATCTCGCTTACCGTCAGGTAGGCCGAACTGGCCGCGGCCGAGGCGACAAAGAAAATCACGGTCCAGCAAATGGCCTGCGTGACCGCGGTAAGCAGGCCGTGCAGGAACATCCAGCCGCTGACAGCGAGCAGAATACCGGAAAGGGCGTAGGTGATGCTGATCATCGGCTTGCGCCCGACCGTGTCAAACCAGCGCCCGAGCAGCAAGGGACCAAAGAAGTTCCCCAGCGCAAAGGGAAAAATGTACAGCCCGACCTTCTGCGCCGGAAGGCTGTAAAACTTCACCAGCACCAGCGCGTAGGTAAAAAAGATGGCGTTGTAGAAGAACGCCTGCGAACTCATCAGCGCCAGCGAGAGCAGAGACCGGCGGCGCTGCTGCACGAACATGGTATGCCACACCTCCCGCAGAGGCGTGTGCTCGCGCGGGCGAATGCGTATTTTTGCCTTCGGCGGCGGCAGGGTGTGCGCCATGATTCTCTTCTCGATGTTCGCGACAACCGCTTCGGCCTCAATTTCATGACCATGGATCATCAGCCAGCGCGGGCTCTCCGGGATGGCATGGCGCAGGAAAATGATGATGATGCCCAGGATGGCTCCTATGCCAAATGCCAGGCGCCAGGCAAAGCCAATGGGAAGAATCCCTGTGTCGAGGAGCGCGATGGATGCTGCAGCGCCGATGGCGGCGCCGATCCAGAAGCTGCCATTGATGATGAGGTCCACGCGGCCGCGCACGCGGGCGGGAATCAATTCATCAATGGCTGAGTTAATGGCGGAGTATTCGCCGCCAATGCCCGCTCCGGTAAGCGCCCGAAACAGCGCGTAAGAAAAGAAATTCCAGGAGAGAGCTGTCAGTGCCGTGGCTGCGAGATAAAGCAGCAGGGTGATGGTGAAGAGCCTTTTGCGGCCCAGGCGGTCCGTGGCGTAGCCGAAGAAGAGCGCGCCCGCCACCGCGCCGAGCAGATAACAGGTGGCGCTTGCCCCCACCTGTGCGTCCGTAAGCCCAAGCGCGTCCGGGCGCTGCAGCACCGCGCCCAGAGCGCCGGCCAGCGTGACTTCCAGCCCGTCCAGCACCCAGGTGATGCCCAGGGCAATCACCACCAGCCAGTGAAAACGGCTCCAGGGAAGCCGGTCCAGCCGTGCGGGAATATCGCTCTCCACCAGTGAGGTCGTTGCCCCTGCCCCTCCCGGCAATGATGTTGTGTATTGTGGCATCGGACTTACCGGCAACAAAAATCAAGGCCGCACGCATGCGGCCGAAAGAACCATTCAGCAAAACCGATTGTACCGCGCTGGATGCTCGCAGTAACTTAATTTGTTCTCACATGCGGAAGCTAAACGGTCTCGCGCTTTTGAGGTACAAATACAGAGAAAAGCAGCGCCAGGGCTACAGCTTCTCGTAAAACTCGCAGCCTGAGCAGGAAATGAAAATGCCGCCCGGCACGTTGCGCTCTCTGTCTTTCACGCGTTTTACGATCCGAGTGGGCTTGCCACACCTGGGGCAATCCGTGCTCTTGGATGTGTCCATGATCTTTTTGCGATCTGCCGTCTTGGCGATCTTGGCCATTGTCTTAGTACTCTCCTCTTAAATTGTTGCTGATGGAGGGCTGGTCGGCGCCCAAGCCGCGCGGTGTGGAACATTGAGGCATCAACGTGGAATTTGCCTGCCCTTGCCGCTATTTGGTTATTTTACAACGGACGCGCGATAACCGGAAACTCAGCCGCGCCGGGGTGGAGGGCCCAGACCGCGCAAAACCGGCACGTTCTGCCGCGGTTGTGCCACTCCCTGTTTCCCGTGTGATCTTCATTTCGTCAAAGCAAGCTCACTATATTTCGCGATCGTCGCGGCTGAATCTCACTTCTTTTTCGTTAGTCTTCCTTTGGTCTGTGGCGGCTGCGGCTGCTGCTGTTCCACGGACGGCACAGGCGGTTTCTGCAATGCAGCCGTGGTTGCGGGCGGCAGCTTGTCCGCATGGGCCAGCATTTCGCTCACCTGCCACATTTCGTTGTCGGAAAGCATCTCTCCGAAGCCCGGCATTCCCGTCATGCGGATGCCATTCTTTACTTTCCAGTATGTGACGCCGACCGGGTCATCCGTGACCATCTCATCCGGCGTGAGCAGTTGCGGAGGCAACGGGAACATGCCCTTGGCGGCCTTCGATGCGGGCTGATTGGGCCAGCCATGGCAGAACGCGCAATTGTCTGTATAAACTTTTGCTCCTGTCGTCAAATTTTCTGCCGTGGGCGGGATCGGGGAGTTCTTGGGCGCTTCCTTGGTGATGCGGGCCTTCAGCGCCATCCGCGCCATGGTCTTTTCAAACGGCATGGGAGCTGACGAGGTCGCTACCGGGGCGTAGCCGAACCGGAAGTAGCAGTAAGCAACGGCAGCAGGGATGAACAGTCCGATGATCAGTCCAATAATGAAGCTTTTCAATTTCACGCTCCTTAAGATTTGCCCACCAGATTACACGATCTTTGTTGTGGCATGCCTGCTCTGCCGGGCTAAATGTTGCCTCTAAAGTAAACACCGGCACGCGCCAGACGGTTGCAAAGCGTCTCCAGGCAAACCCGCAAAAGTCGGGTATGCGTCCTGCCTTCTTAGCGTGCCAGCCTGCCCGGCGCTGAGCAATGGCTAGTAGACCGTGCGCGCCTGAAGGCCTCTTTTGCCGGCGAGAGAAAAGCGCGGCTGGGGAGTTCCTCCGCGAAGAAGCAGTTCGCTCACGTATTCGCCAACTGCCGGCCCATGCTTGAATCCATGTCCCGAGCCGCCGCCGACCAGCCACACGTTTTCATGATCAGGATGGCGGTCGATCAAAAAGTCGCCATTCCACGTGTTCTCGTACTGGCAAACCCGTGTTTCCAGAATGGGCGCGTCCCTTAGAGCCGGAATATGCCTGCCGAGGAACTCCCGCAAATGGGCCAGCGAGGCGGATGGGATCATGCGCTCCTCGTCGTCGGGATCGATTGCGGCGCCGTGGCGATCAAAGCCCAGTTTGAACCCGCGGGCTTCAATGTCCGGCAGCGCATAAGGAATATCAGGGTGCCGGTGATGGAGCCAGACCGGCATTTTGGGCGGACGGAAGCTGTCATTGCCGGACGGCGTCCCCAGAAAGAATATCTCCTGCCGCGAGGGGAAAATGCGGTCGCCCAGCAGTTCCGGGAAGACCTTGGGCAGCCAGGGGCCACAGGCGAAAATGAATGTTCCGCCTGAAACAGAATCTCCTGAGGCAAGGCGGACATCCTTGATTTTTCCCGGCCCCACGGGAGATACGGCTTTGCCATGGATATAGGAAACGCCTGATTTCTCGAGATCGAAAACCAGCAGTTGAACCGCCCGGCGCGCCATCAGAACGCCACTCTGCGGTTCCAGCAGACCCCAGGTGACGTCATCGAACTTCAGCTCCGGATAACGCTGCCGCAGGTCTGCGGCGCCAAGCTTCTCATAGCGGATTTGATTGCGGCTGAAAACCTCCGGCATAGCTGTCGTGTACTCGTCAGAGTCATCACTAAGCCAGAGAACGCCCGTGCGATGCAGCAGTTCGGCATTCAACTGTGGCTCCAATTGCTCCCAGACGGGAAGCGACCGCTGCGCCCATTGGGTATACAGTTCGTCCGGCCCGTAACCCATGCGTATGACACGCGTTTCGCCGCCAGAGCTCGCCCGGCTGTTCGCCGGGCCATACGCATCCAGCAGAGCCACAGTCGCGCCGGTCTGCCGCAGGTAGCGCGCGATCCAGGCGCCAAATACGCCTGCTCCAACTACTACGAAATCATGTGCTTTTCTCATGCGGAAGCGCGATCGTAAATCAGCTTTGCCGTGACCAGATCCTCCAGTGCACAGCCTACGCTCTTGAACAGCGTAATGTCGTCGGGGCCTCTTCGCACCTGTTTTTTGCCGCTCACCGCTTCGTGCAGGTCGGCGAGGATATGATTCTCCTTGATAGTGGAATTTCTGAGCGGGATCAACAGGTCGCCGGCTTCGGCCAGAGCTCCCGCGTAAGTGTCCACGACCACCCGGGAACGCTTGATCGTCTCATCGTCAACTTCTCTGGTCTCGGGTTGAAAGGCGCCAACCAGATTCAGGTGCATTCCAGGTTTGAGCCATCGGCCCTCAATCACGGGCGCGCGTGAGGTGGTGCAGGCGCAGACCACGTCGGACTGGCGGACACAAAGCTCGGCATCGGCAGGAGCCATCTCGATCTGGTAGCGGTTACTCATACTGCTGCAGAACGCTTTCACCTTTGCCGGTTCCGTACCGCAGACCAGAACGTGATCGAATCTTCGCACTCTGGGCAGAACCGCAATGTGCGCCTCAGCCTGCCTGCCGGTTCCAAAGATTCCGAGCTTATGGGAGTCTGAGCGCGCCAGCACGCTGGTGGCAACAGCGGAAGTTGCGGCAGTCCTCAGATCTGTCAGCCAGTTTGCCCCATGCGCGCCAGCACGGCGCCAGTGAGTGGACCCAGCAGCTCATAATGTGCGTTCACGCCCGCAGCTTTTGTCACCGTGACAGTCTTCACTCCGGCGACTCCAGCTACACTGTCATAGGCCGGCATGAGCAGGAGCAAGCCTCCATTTTCCAGTGGCAGGGAAGAGCGCACGGGCATGCGCAAGGTCTCTGAGAAATTGCGCGCGAATGCGGCGCGGATCGCATCAATCACAGCGTCCACGCTGGCAAGTTGTCGAATCTCGTTCTCAGCCAGGGAAAGCATTCATCCACCCGCGCACCCGAGAGCCCTCATTCCGCGGCTCTTATTTCTTCGCTTTGCCGGCCTTCGCCAGCACGCGGCGAACCTTCTTGGGTGACACCTTTAATACCTTGGCCACGCGTGAAACTTTCCGGCCCTCTTTTTCCCACACGCGCGGGATTACCAGTTCGGCAAACTCCTCCGAGAGCTTCTGGAAGCTTTTCCCGTCTGTTACTCCCTGCGTCCAGGCGCGCAGTCTCGGATCAATGCTTCCGCGTGAGGTCACTTTCTGCTTCAGGACCTGCAGTTCATTCCACACATCTTCGTCCTGGGTGGTGGCGATGAATGCAGCCGCTTTGTCGAGACATTGGCGCGCGTCTTCAAGGTCGTGAAGGGCGGGATGGCAGCCGATCAGCCCCCGCCATATATAGGCCCGCGCCAGGAGCCGCTGGTTCTGCGTATGGCCCGCCGCTTCCACGGCGTCGCGGGCGTAGTCGCGGGCCGCCTGGACGTGCTCCCAAGTCCGCGTGCTGCCTTCGATTTCTTCCACAAGCTGGGCGTGCTCCACCTTGCACTGCAGCAGCCGGGCACGCGCCATCACAATGGCGTCATTTTCCTCCTTGCCGACTGAGTAGCAGCGCGCCCCCTCCTGGGCGGCAAGGTCCAGTTCGCCGCTGTCCAGATGCAGCAGACCGCGGTTCTCCAGCACGTTTCCGATGCCATGATGATGATTGTGGTGACGATAGATTTCTTCCGCCTGATCGAGGTTGGCGAAGGCGGTGGCACGCAACTCCTCATATTGCTTCCGCGCGTCTGTACTGCGGGCGTGGGCGGAAGCAGTTTTTGTTTTGCTCCTGCGCCGCCGCTCGGCTTCTGTATCCATTTGCCGGATGATCTGGGCGGCAATCAGCCGCTGCACGTAAGCGATATTGGCCAGCGACCGCGCCAGATTGCGGTGCTGCGGGCTGCGCTTCTGGAAATGCTGGATCGCCCTGGTAAAAAAGTGCAGCGCCTGCTTGTAATGTCCCTGCCGGCGGATCATGCGGCCGTGCGCGGAATAGATGTTGCCGAGCGTAATGTCATCGTCCGTGGTGCGCAACACGGATTCCGCCTGATCCAGAATTCTGGCCGCCTCACGTTCGTGGCCCTTCTGGAAGAGCAGCCAGCTTTCCAGCACGCGCATAACGGCGGCCATTTTAGGAAATCCCAGAACCATGGCCAGTTCGCGGCCCACGCCAGCCCGCTTCAATGCTTCGTCATACTCGCCTTTTTTCCGGCGACAGCGGGCATTCCAGAAATGTGCGATAGCCACTACTTCCTTATCTTCCATCTCCTCCTGCAGCATCAGCACCAGTTCAAACTGGCGCAGGGCTTCGTCGGGGTGATCGCGCA
>JBLMYN010000041.1:0-3465 GCA_050258305.1 Actinomycetota bacterium | reverse complement strand
ATACGCTTAACAATGCGAATATGCAATGGAGTTTCTTGATCACCCCGCCCGCTCTTTCAGTGTTTCGCTCCCTCCCCGTTCTTAGCGCTTTTGCTGTGAATACAAGCACTTGGGCAGAATCGGACCACCCGGCCGGGAAAACTCACCCTGTGCGGCGCCGAGGGAAGGCTAAATGAAACGCGAAACTCGAGTGATTTTTTGACCTGCAAGATAGAAATTGGTCAGCGAAAGGTAAGAAAGTGGGATGCCGTTTGAGGCATTTTCCGGGTGGCTACAAAGAGGTAACGGGGCTACAATAATTGAGATTCCTATTCGTTTCGTAAGGTTGCGCTAATGTCATCATTGCCACTGCCTATTGCCGCCTTTCTGGCGGGTATTGTTTCTTTTCTCTCGCCCTGCGTCCTGCCGCTGGTGCCCGGTTATGTGTCCTTGATCTCCGGAGCCAGCGTGGAAGAGCTGCAGTCAAAAGACCGTAAGCTAATGAATACAGTGCTCTTGCACTCCATCATGTTCATCCTGGGGTTCACCCTTGTGTTCGTTTGCCTGGGGGCCGCCGCCACCGGCATAGGCCATTTCATGAAGGTGTACAAGAAGGAGCTCAGTTGGGTGGCTGGCACTGTGATTGTCATCTTTGGGCTCCACCTGACCGGCATCCTGAAAATCAAGGCACTGTACGCGGATAAACGTTTGCATTCGGCAGGCGGGGGCAAGTCTCCGATTGCGGCTTTTGTGGCAGGGTTTGCTTTCGCCTTCGGATGGACGCCCTGCATCGGCCCCATTCTGGCCGTGATTCTGACCCTGGCCGGCAGCGCCGACACGGTGCAGCGGGGCATTGCGCTGCTGTTCGTTTATTCGCTGGGCCTGGCCGTGCCGTTTCTGCTAACCTCAATTGGAATCAACGGCTTCCTCTCGTTTTACGGCAAATTCCGCCGCCACCTGCAAAAGGTTGAGATCGGCAGCGGCGTTCTGCTGATCGTCTTTGGCGTGCTTATTTTTACGCAGCACTTTACCGTCCTTTCCAGTTACCTGGGATTTCTCAATCGGTGGTTTACTTTGTGAGGTATTCGCGTGAATCGTAATCTTATTTTCGTCATTGTGGTCATCCTGGTGATTACCGGGTTCCTGTTCATGGGTAAGCGTGCGTCGCAGAACGGCAATGCCTCAGCAAATGCCGGCGCGAAGGCCGGAAATGCTCCCATTTCGAATCCTGAGAAGATCGGTCCGGAAAGGGGCAGCCTGGCCCCGGATTTCGACCTGAAAGTGCTTGACGGCAATGGCAAGACCATGAAGCTCTCTTCGCTGCGCGGCAAAGCCGTTGTCGTGGACTTCTGGGCCACCTATTGCGGTCCCTGCAAGATCGAGATGCCCTGGTTTGTTGAACTGCAGAAGAAGTACGGGCCGGAAGGACTTCAGATTGTCGGCGTGGCTGAGGATGATGCGGGCGAAAAAACCATTTCAGAATTCACCCACAAAATGGGAATCAATTACCCCATCCTGCTGGGCACCGAGAAGGTTGCGGACCTTTACGGAGGGCTTGACGGCCTGCCCACCACGTTCTTCCTCGACCGTTCCGGCCGGATTATCGATCGCCAATTGGGACTGGTCAGCGAATCGGTAATCGTGGACAACATCAAAAAGGGCCTTGCCAGCAGCGGAGGAATCACAACCACGGCAGCGGGGTCGGGAGAATGAAGCTGAAATCGATCACCTCAATCCTGTTTGCTTTGGCCATCGCCTGCCCCGGTTTTGCCGCCGGCCAGTCTCTTACTCCTGCTGTTCCTCTGGAGAAAGTCAGCGTTGAGCCCATCGGAACCATCGCGGTGAGTTCAGCTCATCCCTCTCCCTTGCGGCTTGTTTTTCGCATCAAGCCGGGGTTTCACATCAATTCGAACAAGCCCAGCATGCCTGAACTGATACCAACCGTAGTACATTTCTCTCTGCCGGACGACGTTGTGATCGGGCGCTTGAAATACCCGGCGGGCCAGTTGAAGAGTTTTCCTTTTGATCCTACAGAGAAGCTGAGCGTGTATTCCGGCGATGTTGTGATCACCGGCCGCGTGATTGCTCCGCTGCACTCCGCCCCGGGCACCTACACGGTACATGGCGGCTTCAAGTACCAGGCATGCGACAACAACGCCTGCTACCCGCCTAAAACGCTGCCCATTACCTTCAACGTGAGAGTAGGGCCGCATGGCCGACACAGCCGCCGTGCGCATGGGAATGCTCAGAGCCCGCATATACATAATTAGCAGTTAGTAATTGGCAATTAGCGGTTGGCCAAACGGCTAGAGTCTTTTTTTCAACTTTGGATTCTTTGGCATTTCTGGCAATCGTTCTAGAGCTTGATTCTCCGCACTTCCTCAATTTCCTTCAGTGCTCTGAGCTCCTCCAGAACAGAATCCGGGGCGGGAGAATCCACCTGAACAACGGCAATGGCTTGTGCCCCAACCTGGCTGCTGCTGCGGCCCAGGGCAAAATTCCCGATGTTGACGTTGTGCTTGCCCAGGATCGTTCCGACCTTTCCGACAACGCCGGGAACGTCGCGGTTGCGCAGGTAGATCAGGTCGCCTTCCAGCGGCACCTCAATGCCAATTCCATCCACCTCAATCAGGCGCAACGACGCGCCACGCAGAACGGCGCCGCGCACCAGCCGCTGGTCTGCGCTGGTCTTTAACTGCACACACACCGCATCCGTCGCTCCCGTGGAGACGCCATCTTTCTTGCTCTCATGCACCTGGATTCCACGCTCCTGAGCGATAGCCGCGGCATTGACCACGTTTGCCCGCTCGGCAACGCGCTGGTTGAGGATTCCCTGGATGGCTGCGTTGCGGATCAGCTCCGTCTTCCATTCTGTGAGCCGGCCGCTGTAGCGGATGGAGATTTCCTCGATGGATCCAGTTGGGGAAACGATATTGGCTAGAAATGCTCCCAGCTTCTCCGCCAGAGCTATGTAAGGTTTCATCTGCGCGTATTGCTGGTCGTCAATAGAGGGCATATTGACCGCGTTCTGGATCACGCCGCGCTTCAGGTACTCGCGCACCTGGTTGGCAATCTGCACGCCTACGGCTTCCTGGGCCTCATTGGTTGAGCCGGCAATGTGAGGTGTCGCGATCACATTTTCCATTGCCATAAGCGGTGAATTTTTCGGCGGCTCTTCCGTAAAGACGTCCAGCGCCGCTCCGCCTACATGTTTGCTGGCCAGTGCATTTGCCAGTGCGGCCTGGTCCAGGAGTTCGCCGCGCGCGCAGTTGATGATACGGACGCCCTTTTTCATCTTCTTGAGCGCCTGCTCATTGATCATGCCGGTGGTTTGCGGCGTCAGGCCGAGATGCAGCGTCAGGTAATCCGCCGCGGCGTAGACCTGGTCGAGGTCCGCCATCTGGATGTCCAGTTCGCGCGCGGCCGATGCAGCCACGAACGGGTCATGGGCAATCAACTTCATTTCAAACGCCTTGGCGCGTTTCG
>JBLMYN010000040.1:0-7149 GCA_050258305.1 Actinomycetota bacterium | reverse complement strand
GCACTGCTCTTCGCCGGGAAAGTTCCAGAAGCCATCGCGCGCGTGCCGGTCATAGATATTTGTCTTCGGCCGCAGGCTTACCCATGCGCCACCGGCGGCGTCATAACCGCGATCAAGACGCTCAGGAGGCCGTATCAGCTTCCCGCTGCTGAGATATTCGCCCAATGCCACACGCGCCAGCGTTGCCGGATGCAAACCCTCCGGAGCCTGCTGGTCGGCCCACTCGATTTCCGGAAAGACCTTGGAAGGGTTGTACACAGGCTGCTCTTCACCTTCCATGTTGGCCATGAAATCTTCGTGCAGATCGAACACCGTTTCAATATGGAATCCGCGTTCCTGCGCGTCAGAAACTCCAAAGGGCCAGCCAAACCGCACAAGAAAAGCTCCGCCTTCCACGCGCAGCCCGGCTTCCTGAAGGCGCGTGCAGGCCTCAAAGAATGTTCGTCCGGAAACAATGGAGTCATCAACGATGATCACCGGCTCGTCGGGATCGATTTCGCCTTCAATGACGCGCATCGCGCCGTGCGGCTTGGCTTCCTTGCGGATCAGCAGCCCGCGATAACGTCCGCCGGATTGCAGGATGCACGACTGAAGAATGGGAACGCCAATAAGTCCATAGGTGGCGAGCTGGCGGCCGTCAAATCGCTCAAGCAATGGCAGCAGGCAGCGCGCCGCAAGTTCGGCGCCGCGCGGCTCGAGCGTAACCGCGAGAGAGTTGAGCATCCAGCGGCCAGACTTGCCATCGGGTGAACAAATCGGCTGATTGGGAGAGCGATAGAGGATTCCCCTGGTCAGGAGCAGGTTGAGCAGTTCTGTGCGGTCCGCCTGAAATGACGGCGGCAGCCCCGCCAGTATCGATTTCATGTCTTCTCGCAATTCAGTCTCCTGCAACCATTTCCGAGTTTCGTTGAGAAGTGCGTTCCGCGCTGTTCCGTTCCGGTGCATCCGGGACTTCAAAGTAGCGGTTCTCGGGAAGCGCCAGGCTCAAATATCTTCCATCGATGGCCAGCATCAAATCTTTACTAACGAAATCATTGAGGCTTTCTTCAATCCACGGCTCTTCGCCAAAGCGCGCGCTGATGTCTCTGGGCGTCCGCGCTTCGGCACAATATTCATACAGGGCTGCTGCGTCATCGTGGAAGCTGTAGGTAAGCACTTCCGGCTGGCGGCCGTCAAAAATAGAAATGCTGGACCAGGCCTTGCGGTACTTCAGAAAATGACGGTTTGGTCCATTCCATGCCGCCTGCCATGCGCCGACCCTGCCGAACAACTCCTCATAAACGTCATCATCGACCGTATTGGCCATGTCATGGTCGAAGTAATAAGAGATCCGGCGGAGGTCGAAACTCCTGGGGAAGATGTACTGATAGCACCTGGCGGGCACCAGGTTGGAAATGGACTGCGACTCCGGCTCGGTGTACATCGGCGAACCGCGGTCTGCGCGCGCCTTCACGATGCCGTACGGAGGCTGTAAATGAGTGATTCTGGCGGCAATGTGGCTCTGTACGCGATAGTCTTCCGGAGTCTCCCCGGGGAAACGGCACAGAATGTTGTACAGGCTGTTGATGCCGTAATAGGTGCACCACTTGATCAATTCCACGTTGCGCATTCCCGTGGAATGCTTGCGCATGATTTTCAGGATGTTCGTGGAGAAGCTTTCGATGCCGGGCTGCACGGAGAACAATCCGCTGCGGCGCAGCCGGCCAAGTTGCGACCGCGAGAAATTGGGCCTGATCTCGTAGTGAATACACAGGTCACTATTGACTGCGGCGAGCCTGCCGAAGAGTTTTTCCACGTATTCGGGAGCCATGATGTTGTCGATGGCGTTGAAGTAAAACTGGCCATAACGGCGGCTGAGAGCTTCAAGCTGTTCAAGTACGCGGTCAGGATCCTTGGCGCGGAACTCCATGCCGGAGCGGTTGAGGCCGCAGAACGTGCAATGGTTCTTTTCACCCCACCAGCAGCCGCGGGCCGCTTCAAAGGGAACGAGCAATTCCTGCACCGCGTCGGATTTTTCGTAGCCGCTCGACTCGCGCGCATAAAAGTATTCATCGAAATCGGGAAGCGGCGTCTGGTTCATGTCCATGAAGTTGCGTGCCCGGCCCGCATACCTGATTGCTCCCGTGCTGTCGCGCCACATAATCCCCTGCAGGCCTTCCATGCTGCGCCCGCTGTAAAGGCGCCTGACCATTTCAGGGAAGGAAATTTCCGCGTCGCCGCAGTGGACGTAATCGATTTGCGGACAGTTCTTCATGATCTCGTCCGCAATGTCGTCTTCCAGGCTGGCCCCGCCCATAATGATGGGAATGTGTGGATAGCGCCGCTTGAGGGCGCGCGCCAGCGCCATGCTGCCTACGAGTTGCTGGAACACCACCGAAAACCCGATCAGGCCAAAACGGTTCCAGTCGACAGCATCAAGACAAAAATCGATGAACTGCGGAGCGCCTTCATCGCGCAGGCGGCGTATATCGCCCAGGCTGCACCCTGCGCGGTCGCAAATGGTTTCAAACAGTTCGGCGTAAGCAGCAAAGTAATCATCGTCGTTTGTGTTGGCTTGCTCGCCGAAAGCGGCTTTGGACCAGATCCATTCGCCCACCAGGCAGGGCCATACATCCGCCAGCGTTTCCGCAATGCGCCAACCCACCTGGTTTCCCAGATACATGAAGAGCGAGAACTGCTGGGCTGGAATGCCCGCCCGTTCCAAAATGGGACGAAGGAGAGCGAGTTGAAAGGAGGGATGCCGCGCGGATAATGACGGCATGCTGACTAAAGCCACCGGCTTGGGTTTGTCGGTCACAGTACTTAGTGAAACCCAGAGACACTAATTGGCGATTGCGCCGGCAACGTGCTCGCGGCTACAAACAGCGGCAATCCAGTATCATTAAGAACCTCTAAAAATGCAATGCAAAAGCATGCCTAATCCCGAGCCAAATTGCGCCGCGTAACTGACTGGTTTCTGGTGCACTTGTAACGTTTGTCGCGGGTTAGGGCGGCCCGTGACAGCTTCCTCGAGTGAATCTTTCCAAGCGGAGATTAACCTCTGCTCCTGCCTCTGAAGCAGTCGATGATATTGAAGGCGAAGGACTTCGCCAAAGTTCGGGATGCGAACGTTGCCTCCCGGCGCCTGGCGGAGAGCGCGCTGCGCCTAAGTAACTGAAAATACGGAATGTCCTGGAGTAAGAGGTTACTGCGGTAATGGATGGGCAGTGTTCTTTAGTACATCATACTGCCCGACCTTGGGTATGATTTTCGTCGACTCCTCCTCCCCGGACTTGCGTGGTGAAAACCTATGCAAGAAAACATGACGACTACGACCGCCAGCACGCCTGCGGCTCCTCGAACTGACCGCCTGGAGCTGATGAAAGAACTTGCCCGCGGAAGCATCGGCACCGTTCACAAGGCCCGCAATCCTCAAGTGGACCGGTCTATGGCCTTACGCCAGTTTCAGGTTCCGGAATGGCTGGACGATGTAAACGAGCTGTTGCAGAGAATTCTGGCAGAAGCCCGTGGCGGCAGCAGCCTGGATCACCCCAACATCGCGCATCTCTACACTTGCGGCTACAAAGATTGCAGCGTGTTCATGACGGCCGAATTCGTTGAGGGCCAGACGCTGAAGGAACTCATGTCAGGCCGCACGCCTGACCTTAACGAAATTCTTGGCTGGGCAAAGCAGCTTTGTGCGGCTGTGGACCATGCTAATGACAAGGGCGTTTATCACCACTTTCTCAATCCCTACAACATCAAGATCACTACGGGCGGCACGCTCAAGGTGCTGGATTTCGGGATTCTGCGCGATAAGAACCTGCTGACGCCGACTCCAGCCAAGAAACTGGAGGATGCGCCTTATCTTTCTCCAGAGCAGATCAAGAACAAGCTGCCGGACCGCGCGGCGAATATGTTCAACATCGGGGTGATCCTGTACGAGCTTTACACCACCCGCAGCCCGTTTGCCGGCCATCATCTGGGGGAGGTGGACCGCGCTATTTCGGACGCCAACCCGCATCCGCTGCACATTGCCAATGGCCGCGTGCCGGAAGCGATATCCCGCGTAGTGTTGAAAGCCATGGCGCGGAATTCCGCCGACCGTTTTGAGAGCGGTTCACAGCTCGTGATGGCGCTGGAATTGGCCATGCGCGAGCCGCGAGTGGCTCCAGCGGCAAAGCCGGCGACAGGCAAAATTTCTGCAGGCACCACGACCGGCTCAATCAAAACAAATGGCACAGGGTCTTTTAATCCTAACGCTACCGGCTCATTCAATGTAAATGCGACGGGCTCGTTCAACCCGAACGCGACGGGATCGTTCAGGCGGGATGCCACAGGCTCATTCAAAGCGAACGCCGCCGGCTCATTTAACCCAAACGCCACCGGTTCTTTCAGCCGCGATGCCTTGAACACAGTGGCGCGCAATGGTTCGCCCACGGCTACGACGACGAGGGCCAGGGTGCCTAATCCGGGCACGACTGCGGCTAAGCGCAAATCCGTAGGTTCATCCAATCAATGGCTTCTGGTAGGGGGAGCTGTCGCCGCGCTCGTAATCATCGCGGCGGCGGTGATGATGCTGGAGAGGAAGCCGACCGGAGTTCCGACTGACGAGGGTTCGATCAGGAGCGCGACATCACAGGCGGCCTCTGCTCCGGCTCCGTTCAGCGCACCGGCTGCTGCGGCTACGAGCACATCTTTGGCTCCGATCGCAGCGGAGCCCTCAGTGAGTCGGTCTCGGGCCGAAACAGTGAGAGAGCGCAGGTCGCGAAGGGCCGAGCATAACTTCTCGCAAGCTGCTCCGGCAGCGCCGGCCCCGGGACAGATCGCAGTTTCGGCGTTCCCTTTGGGCGCGGTCGTCCGGATTGAAGGTGTGTCCGGCCAATGGAAGTCTCCTGGGGTGATCGGCCCATTGCCGGCAGGCACTTATCAAGTGACAACCAGCAGTCCCGGGTATGCCTCAGATACGCGCAGCATCCAGGTTGTTGCCGGCATGCGCACCACGCTCAATGTGAACCTGAGCGCCACGCAAGGATTCATCAAAGTGACGGGGGCGCCGGCGGGCGCAAGCATTTTCCTGGACGGGAGAAATACCGGAAAGGTTACTCCTGCCGAGATTGCCGTCGCTCCAGGCGCGCATACGGTTGCCGTACGCAAAGCAGGATATCTGGAAACAAGCACCGATCTAAAGCTGGTTGCAGGGCAGGGCACAACGTATTCGCCAAGGCTGATGGTTGCGGGACGTACGGATGACATCCGCATCATGGGCGGCGGCATGAGCAGAATATTTGGCGGGGGGTCTTCGAGCGCGACGGCGCGGATTGAGATCAAGAGCGAGCCCAAGGGAGCGCAGGTGATCATCAATGGCACTCCGCTGCAGAAGGCGACACCGGTGGAAATCCAGGTTGATGCCGGCAATTACAGCATTACGCTGCAGAAAGAAGGCTACAGGCCTGTGCATGAGAGCGCCATCATCGGCATGGGCGACCACGTGAAGATTGACCGCGCTCTGACGCGGTAACCGGGTTTTCGATGACGGAGTGAGCAAGTGCGGGCGGCATTTTTGTCGCCCGCCTTTTTCTTTGCGAAGCATTTAGAATGGAGGAAGCGTTCCACCAATCTTCCAGAGCAGGAAGCACAATAGATTGAATTCCAGCATTCGTAACATTGCCATCATCGCGCACGTTGACCACGGGAAAACCACACTGGTGGATGCCATGCTGCGCCAAAGCGGCGCCTTTCGCGCCAATGAAGCGGTGGTGGAGAGGGTCATGGACTCCAATGAACTCGAGCGTGAGCGCGGCATCACGATTCTGGCCAAGAACACCGCCATCTGGTACCACGACGTAAAAATCAACATTGTGGATACGCCCGGTCACAGCGACTTTGGCGGGGAAGTAGAACGCGCTTTGAAGATGGTGGACGGTGTGATGCTGCTGGTGGATGCCAGTGAAGGTCCGCTACCGCAAACCCGTTACGTGCTCAGCAAGGCCCTGGAAGCCGGATTGCCGCCGGTTGTAGTAATCAACAAGATCGACCGCTCAGATGCCCGTCCCCAGGAAGTGCTGAACGAACTCTACGACCTGTTTATCGATCTTGACGCGCGCGAAGACCAGCTCGATTTTCCCGTTCTCTACGCCAATGCGAAAGCAGGCACCGCGACAACAAGCCTGGATGTGGCAGGAGAAGATCTGCGGCCTCTGTTTGACGCCATTCTTAAGACGATTCCGGCGCCGTCAGGTAATGCGGCTGACGCGCTCCAGATTCTGGTGGCGAATCTTGATTACAGTGATTACCTTGGCCGACTGGCGATTGCGCGTGTTTTCAACGGCACGTTGCGCAACGGAGAGGAAGTGGGAATCGCCAAGCTCGATGGCTCTCTGCAAAAGGTGAAAATCACCAAATTGTTCTCCTTCAGCGGCCTCAAGCGCGTGGACATCGACCAGACGGAGATGGGCGACATTGTGGCCATTGCCGGGGTGGAAGGGATCAATATCGGCGAGACGATTACCAATCTGGAGAACCCGGCCCCGCTACCGCATATCGTGATCGATGAGCCGACCATCGCCATGCAGTTCTCGGTGAACACTTCACCGTTTGCCGGCCGCGAAGGCACCTACGTTACCTCGCGCAACCTGCGTGAGCGGTTGCAAAAAGAATTGCTGACCAATGTTTCGTTGCGCGTGGAAGAAACCGACAGCACAGATTCGTTCAAGGTACTGGGACGCGGAGAACTACAGCTTTCCATTCTGATTGAAACCATGCGGCGCGAAGGCTACGAACTTATGGTGGGAAAGCCGGAGATTGTGACCAAAACTGTCTCCGGCAAGCTGATGGAGCCGAAAGAGAAGCTCATGATCGATATCCCCGAGAGCTTTGTTGGCGTGGTCATTGAAGAACTGGGCTCGCGCAAGGGCCAGATGAGCAAGATGCATAATCATGGTTCCGGGCGCGTCCGCATCGAGTTCGATATTCCAAGCCGCGGCATGATCGGGTTGCGCTCTGAGCTGCTGACGGAAACGCGCGGCACCGTCATCATGAATTCGTTGTTCGACGGCTATACAGAGTGGCTGGGCGAAATTCCCCACCGCATGACGGGAGCGCTGGTCGCCGACCGGCCGGGCACTTCTACCGCGTATGCGTTGTATGGACTGCAGGAGCGGGGCGTCC
>JBLMYN010000039.1:0-9711 GCA_050258305.1 Actinomycetota bacterium | reverse complement strand
GCTGTTCATGGCGAATGCGCTGGAACGCGCCGGAGATCACATCAAGAACATGGCCGAGGAAGTCTGCCATGTTGCCACCGGCCACACCGTCCGCCATCTTCTCCGCAGCAAACACAAACCTGTGGAGCAGCTTTTCCTCGATTGGCTGGCAAGACAGAATTCTTCCAAGTAGCGCGCACGATATGGGCTGACGGGCTCAAGGCTACCGGGTGGACAATGAACTGAATCGCTTCTGGTACAAGCAACCGCCGGCGCAGGCCGGCTATTTCTTTTTAGTAGCAACCGTGATGCCCGGCTTGCGGATTGGCACGATGGCTCCCTGGCTGGCGTCAGCATGGGCATGGCTGGCGCGAAATGATACTTCCTGCTGCACGAAACGGACGAAATCCTGCATCTGCCGGTTCATCTCTTCCATGCGTTCCCGCATCTGCAGAATGATGGCGATTCCGGCGATGTTCACGCCGAGGTCGCGAGCCAGATTAAGAATGAACTCCAGCCGCTGCAGGTCTTCTTCAGTGTACAGACGAGTGTTGCCGTCAGTGCGTGACGGCTTGAGCAGCCCCTCGCGCTCGTAGAGCCGCAGCGTCTGCGGATGAATGCCGTACATCTCCGCGACCGCGGAGATCATGTAAGCGCCTTTGGATTTACGTTTCGCCATCTTAAAATCCTGTCAAGGCCGCGGGGGCACCGATCAGGTTCTCTTTTTCACGTATACGCAATGATCGTACCCATGCCAGAAGACAATCTTCTCGCAAACCAACCCGTTTTTCTCCGCCACGCGCCGCGAGCTCAAATTTTCCGGCCGGATCATCGAGATCACACGTTGCGCGCCCAGCTTCAAAAAAGCATGCCCAAGACATTGGCGGGCCGCCTCGGTCGCGTATCCCTTTCCCCATAAATCGCGGCGAACGTGATAACCGACCTCAATATCATTCCGGCCTTCCACTTCCTGCAACACGCAACCGCAATCACCAATGACTTCGCCTGTGCTCTTCAGCACCATGGCCCAGAGGCCAAACCCATCACGCGCGTAGCGCTCGATATTTCTTGCGATCCAGCCTTCCACACCGGCACGATCGAAAGCCGCCGGGTAGTACTGCATGGCGATCGGATCGCCAAGCACTTCCAGCAAAGCGCCGGTATCGCCCGGCTGAAACTCGCGAAGCAACAACCGTTCCGTCTCCAGAACTACACCTTGCTCCACAGCTCCGCTCTGGGGTCTTCGTGGCTCAGTTTCTGCAGTTCCTGCCATAACTCACGGGCTTTCAGATCGCGCGCCTCCGGCACCACGATGCTGATTTCCACAATCTCATCACCGCGATGACCTTCCTTGGTCGCCGACGGCACGCCTTTTTCCCGCAGGCGCAGCTTCTGTCCGCTCTGCGTGCCTGGAGGCACTCTCAATTGCGAGCGGCCGTCGATGGTTGGGACTTCGATGCGAGCGCCCAACGCGGCTTCCCATGCCTCAACAGGCACCGTCACGTAAATGTTGTCGGCTTCGCGGCGGAACACGGGATGGTCGCCGGTTCGAATAATGATATAGAGATCGCCCGGCGGGCCGCCACTTGCGCCCGCATTTCCCTTGCCGGCGAGGCGGATGCGTTGTCCGTCGCGCGTCCCGGCTTTCACTCGAATCTCCAGCGCTTCGCCTCGCTCTACCGTACCGTCGCCATGGCAGGTCGGGCAGACGCTCTGCGCCTTTCCCGTTCCACCGCAGCGCGGGCAGGGCATGTTGAACTTCATGCGCCCGCTCGTCTGCGTCACCTGTCCGCTGCCGTGGCATTCAGGACAAGTCCCCGGCGCGCCCACCACGCCTTTGCCCCCGCAGTTTTCGCAAGCGGCAAGATGCGGGACATTCAGCTTCATCACGGTACCGCGGATCGCGTCCCAGAAGCCGATATTGACCTGGTACTCAAGATCTGAGCCATGTTCCGGTTCGCGGGCCGCGGCGGCGCCGCGGCCACCTCCAAACATGCTGGAAAAGATGTCCTGAAATCCTCTTCCGCGCCCGCTGCCCGCAGAGGTGCGCCCGCCGCCGGCAAAGTCAGAGAAATCAAATCCGCCAAAGTCGAACCCCTGGGCTCCTCCGCGTGCCTGCCCTGCACCGCCGGGAAAAGGTCCCGCGCCAAATCCGCCTGCCCCGAAGCCACCGCCACGTGCGTAAGCCTCGGCAGCGGCCGGGTCGATGTTGTCAGAGTAGAACCCCAGTTGATCGTAAATCTTGCGCTTCTTGGGATCGCTCAGAACGTCATTGGCTTCAGAGATCTCTTTGAATTTTTCTTCAGCCTTCTTGTCGCCGGGATTCACGTCAGGATGGTACTTGCGGGCAAGCTTCCGGAACGCCTTGCGGATCTCATCCGCCGAGGCGTTCTTCTTCACGCCGAGCGCGCCGTAATAATCCTTTTGTTGGGTCGTTGCCATCGTTTACGTCAGTCCGTACTCGCGGACCGATAACCACCAAATACCAACGGCTAATTGCCAATTTGCTATTTGCTGGTTGCTTCCTTTGTCGCCTGCCAGGCCACGGCCTGCCATTTGCCATTCCGTTTCAGGAATGTTCCTGTGTTGCGGAAATAGTTCGTTTCTGTGCCGTTGTGCTGCACCAGACGGAAATTGATTACGGCCATGTTGCCATACGGATGCACAGTCACGTCCTCTGCTTCGTACGTGGCTCCCGGCTCGTTCGCCTCCCGCACTCCGATATTTTTCAGGATATCGGCTTTCTTGACTGTGACGCCAGTCGCGCGCGTGTAAATCACGTCATCGGCGAAAAAGCTTTCGAATACTTTGGGATCGTTTTTGGGCACATCCGCCAGAAATTTGCGTACGATCTGTTCCACCTGCTTCGCCGTGGCCTGATCTCTGGCGCTCATGGTGACCATGGCGGCACTGTGCCTGGCCGCATCCTTCTGCGGCAATCCAGACGCTGATGCCATCATGGGCAGCAGCGCCGCTACGGCAAAGAGTTTCAAACCACGACGTCGCATGTATTTCATTCACGAACTCGCTTTCGCCTGTTTGTATTGATCTGCGTTCATCCGCGTTGATCCGCGGCAGGCCTTTACGCCGCGCCAACTTCCTGGATCACGTACATCGAATTCGGTTCATGCGCTCTGGCGTCGTTTACAAGCTCCTGAGCCGCGTCGAGCGTATAGAGTCCGGGCAAAGCAATCAGGCCTGCCATCTGGTTCAAGCCTTCCACCATCTTCATTACCAGAAACTGTTTCACCTGGGTCACCTCTGCTGCTTGCTGCTTGTGAAGAAGGCGGCCGGAGGGGCCGCCTTCCTCTCCTTTCTGTCAGGACGCGCTATTTTTTGTCCTCCACGTCCACGTACTCGGCGTCAATCACGCCCTCATCTTTCTTCTTTTCCTGCTGGCCTGCGCCATCGGCTGGCGCGCCCGGCTGCGGGCCTTCGCCCGGAGCGCCTTGCGCCGGCTGCGATGACTTATACATGGCCTCGGCCAGCTTGTGCGACGCCTGGGTGAGCCGCTCGCGCGCCGAGTTCATCGCCTCCACGTCGGTTCCCTCCAGCGCCTTCTTGGCATCCGCCAGCGCCGACTCTACATTGCCCTTTTCGTCGCCGGAGATCTTGTCGCCATGCTCTTTCAGCATCTTCTCGATGTTGTAGACCATGCTGTCGAGCTGGTTGCGGGCCTCAATCTCATCGCGCTTCTGCTTATCTTCGGCCGCATGCGCCTCGGCTTCCTTGGCCATCCGTTCCACTTCCTCTTTGCTCAGACCCGAAGATGACGTGATCGTAATCTTCTGGTCCTTGCCCGTGGCACGGTCCTTTGCGGTGACGTTCAGAATGCCGTTGGCATCAATGTCAAACGTGACCTCGATCTGCGGCACTCCGCGCGGAGCCGGCGGAATTCCCGTCAGATGGAACTTGCCGAGCGTGCGGTTCTGGCCCGCCATTGGCCGCTCGCCCTGCAGAACGTGTACTTCGACCGATGTCTGGCTGTCCGCTGCGGTCGAGAACACCTCCGTCTTGCGCGTCGGGATCGTGGTGTTGCGCGGGATCATCGGCGTGGCCACGCCGCCCAGCGTTTCGATCGCCAGCGTCAGCGGAGTCACATCGAGCAGGAGCAGGTCTTTTACGTCGCCCGCCAACACACCCGCCTGGACCGCCGCTCCCACGGCTACCACTTCATCCGGGTTCACGCCCTTATGCGGCTCTTTGCCAAACAGCTCTTTCACCAGCGCCTGGATGCGAGGCATGCGCGTCTGTCCGCCTACCAGCACCACTTCGTCAATGTCGCTGGTCTGCACGCCGGCATCCTTCATGGCCTGGCGGCAAGGGCCTACCGAGCGCTGAATAATGTCCTCCACCATCTGCTCGAGCTTGGCTCGCGTGAGCTTCTTGACCAGGTGTTTGGGGCCGGTTGCATCTGCCGTGATAAACGGCAGGTTGATCTCCGTCTCCATGGTGGTGGAAAGCTCGATCTTGGCTTTCTCGGCGGCATCGCGCAGGCGCTGCAAGGCCATTTCATTTCCCTTGCTGCGCAGGTCCAGCCCTTCATCCTTCTTGAATTCCTCCACCAGCCAGTCGACAACGCGCGTGTCGATGTTGTCGCCGCCCAGGTGCGTATCACCGTTGGTTGACTTCACTTCGACAACGCCTTCTCCGACTTCAAGAATGGAGATATCAAAAGTGCCGCCGCCAAAGTCGTAAACCGCGATGGTTTCGTCTTTCTTCTTGTCCAGCCCGTAGGCCAGCGCAGCCGCGGTGGGCTCGTTTACGATTCGCTTTACGTCCAGCCCGGCAACCTTGCCTGCATCTTTCGTCGCCTGGCGCTGGGAATCGTTGAAGTACGCCGGCACGGTAATCACAGCTTCCGTTACGCTCTGGCCAAGGTAGTCTTCCGCGGCCTTTTTCAGCTTCTGCAGAATCATGGCCGAAACCTGCGGTGGCGTATATTCCTTGCCCTGCGCCAGAACAGCCACGTGATCGCCTTGCCGCGCCACTTTGTACGGCACCATCTTCATTTCTTCATTTACTTCGTCATAGCGACGCCCCATGAACCGCTTGATTGAGTAAATGGTGTTTTCCGGATTCGTGATCGCCTGGCGCTTCGCCACCTGGCCGACCAGTCGCTCTCCTGACTTGGTGAATGCGACAACGGACGGTGTGGTCCTCCCGCCTTCCTCGTTGGCGATGACCTTGGGCTCGCCGCCTTCCATCACGGCGACCACCGAGTTCGTGGTTCCCAGGTCAATTCCTATGATTTTTCCCATGGCTAAACTTGCCCCCTGCTTTATAAGTGCTTTTAAATCAGTAACGTCCGTATAACAGCATCTCTATTATCAGAGTTGAGTCTGTTACTGTCAAGTTATTTAGATGCTTTTTGTTCCTTCAGGTTGCGGGGAAAATGGCGGGAAAATGGCCAGGCAAAGGTCGCTAAGCTGCCTTTTGCAGATGCCGCCGAAAGAACCCGACCACGCGACGCAGGGCATCGAGTTGGGCCAGTCCTGTAAAGTGATGCCCCTGATCGGAGTAGATCTTTATCTCAAAGGGAATCTGGTGGCGCTTCAAAACGGCTTCCAGCTTTTCGGCTTCTGCCGGCGGGACCACCGTATCGCGCCTGCCATGAAGGATCAATACTGGCGGGAGCTTGCCGGCCTCTTGCATGAAATGCTCGGGAAGCCCGCCGAATAGTTCCGCCACGGCAGCAATGCGTGGCTCCTGAGTGGCCAGAGCCAGGGAAAGGAATCCGCCTAAGGAAAACCCGAGCAGGCCAATGCGCTCGACGTCAATCCCCGGCTGCGTAACGATAAAGTTGACCGCATCGCGCAGCGTTTCCAGCCACGGGACGAAGAAATCCCGGATGACGCCTGGGGAGACCCACGTGTGTCCGGTGCGATCAAAGTAGTGAACCACAAAAACGTGCACGCCCATTCCTGCGGCCTGCCGGGCAAAAGGATCAATCCCGCCCATGGGCCCGCCTGACCCGTGCACCAGCAGGATTGCCGGGCGCAGGCCGGGCTTCGCGGAAGCGTAATGCTCCAGACGGATTTCTTTTTCACCGCTGAGGAAGTCAGGCATTCGCCATTTAGATGTGTATGCTTCCGGGCCTGATGCAATTGGCGGTTAGTGAGATTTTGCTCGTTGCTCTTCTTCCTGGCGTTCGCGGGCGGACCTCGGCCAGGCAGCTGTCACTTCCGAGGAAAGGCTTGTAACCTGCTCTTCCGACTGGGGAAGCACCGCACCCGGTGCCGTCGGGTACTTGGGCAACACCTCACGGAGAGCCCATTCAATGCGCTCCACGGAATCCTTCATCAGCCGGATCTGCATTTCGTCGAGCGAGCAATTCTGGTGCTGTGCTCCCCAGAACTTGATCACCTGCAGAGCATTGCGGATGTGATGATTCAGCTCGGCAACTGTGCGCATGCGTTCCCGGATCAGTTCACGGCGGTTCTTTTCGTTCTTGGCGAATTGATAGAAGAGAGCGCCGGCAATGGCGCCGGTGATCACATCGCTCAGAATAACGGTCCCCCACTTGGAGAAACCCTCAGCGGAAAGAAAAACATCCTGGAGGAGATTGACGGCGAACACCACGATGGCAATGATCGTGGTAAGCAGGCCGGAGCGGCGTGTCCAGAAAGACTCCAGTTTTACGCCCTCGTTTTGCATGGCTTTGATTTTAGCTCTAATTTCGGCTTGGCAACCCGAGCCGTAATATAAAGTTTTACATCATTCGTTAGAATCCACTAATCCAGGGAGCCACCCGCCTGCTCGCGGCGAGGCGTTTTACTCCACGGTCACCGACTTGGCGAGGTTTCTGGGCTGGTCAACATCGCACCCGCGGCGCACGGCGATGTGATACGCCAGGAGTTGCAACGGCACGATCTCCAGGATTGGAGCCAGCAGCTCTGGCGCTTCCGGCACATAGATCACGTGGTCCACAGCTTCCCTGATTTCTTCGTCCCCCTCGGTGGCGATGGCGATCACTTTCCCTTCACGGGCGGTGACCTCCTTTACGTTCGACATCGTCTTTTCATAGCGCAGCACGGAGTTGGGATCGTTGCTGTCCTTGGTGGCGATGATCACCACCGGAAGGTTCTCGTCAATCAGCGCATTGGGGCCGTGTTTCATCTCGCCCGCGGGATAACCTTCGGCATGGATGTAGGAAATCTCCTTGAGCTTGAGCGCTCCTTCCAGGGCGATGGGGTAATGAATGCCACGACCGAGAAAGAGAAAATCCTGCGACTTGGAATACCGTTTCGCCAGTTCCTCAATTTCCTCATCACGGCTGAGCACGGTTTCGAGTTTGCCGGGAATCTTCAGCAGTTCGCCGATAAGCTTCTTGCCCTGCTCGTTGCTCACGGTTCCGCGGACCTCGCCGAGGTGGAGCGCAAGCAGCACCAAAGCAGTAAGCTGGGCCGTAAATGCCTTGGTGGAAGCCACGCCAATTTCAGGGCCCGCATGCGTGTAAACCGTCCCGGAGGATTCGCGCGCAATCATCGAGCCCACGACGTTGCAGATGGCCAGGGTTTTGGAGCCTTTTTGCTTCGCTTCGCGCTGCGCCGCGATGGTATCGGCGGTCTCTCCTGATTGCGTGATCAGCAGAGTCATGTCCTTGGCCGACGTGATGGGGTCGCGGTAGCGGTACTCGCTGGCATAATCCACATCCACCGGAACGCGCGCCAGCCGCTCAATCATGAACTTCCCGGCAAGGCCCGCATGCCAGCTGGTGCCGCAGGCCGCGATGTTGAGTTTGCTCATCTGCCGGAACTCTTCATCTGTGATTTCCATTTCGTCCAGAAACACCTGCCCGGTCTCCTGGGAAACGCGCCCCAGCGCGGTTTCGCGGACGGCCCGGGGCTGCTCAAAGATCTCCTTGAGCATGAAATGTTTGAAGCCGCCCTTTTCCGCCATGATCGGGTCCCAGGTCACATGCTGGACGTCGCGTACCACGGGCTTGCCTTCAAAATCGGTCACCTGGACGCCCGCCGGTGTCACCACAGCCATGTCGCCATCATGCAGGAAGAAAAGGTCGCGCGTGTGGTAGAGAATCGCGGGCACATCCGAGGCCACGAAGTACTCGTCTTTGCCCAGCCCAATTACCGCAGGAGGGCCATTGCGCGCCGCCACAATCTTGTTGGGCTCTGTCGCAGAGATCACCGCCAGGGCAAAAACGCCAGTGAGTTGCTGGACGGTCTTTCTGAGCGCTTCCTCCAGGCTCGGTTTATGACCATTGGACGGATTGAAGAATGCCTTCTCTACCAGGTGCGCGATCACTTCCGTGTCCGTCTCGGTTGAAAACTTGTGGCCTTCTTCGATCAGCTTCTTCTTGAGCGGAAGATAGTTTTCGATGATGCCGTTGTGTACCACGACAATCTTCCCGGTGCAGTCGCGATGCGGATGAGCGTTTTCCTCTGTGGGACGCCCATGCGTAGCCCAGCGAGTGTGTCCGATGCCGTACGTCCCATCCAGCGGCTTAAGACGGATTACCTCTTCCAGGTTGCGCAGCTTGCCTTCGGCCCGCCGAATCTGCAAGTCTGCCCCGTTCCCGTTCCCGGCCACAGCGATACCCGCGGAGTCGTAGCCGCGGTACTCGAGCTTCTTGAGGCCGTCAATAATGACCGGCACTACACGTTTTTTGCCGACGTATCCAACAATTCCGCACATAAAACCTGCTCTTCTGCTGATTAAGCAATTCGCTTGCCGCTGAATGACAACAATTTGAGTGTACCGCTGTTGAGGGAGATTCGCTTTATTCTAAACCGCTTAGCGTAAACAAGATATGGGGCTGAGGCCCGCGTTGGGGATGCCAGTTGCAGGGAATTGCACACCTCGGGCCTTAGGGAAGAGATCACTCTTCGATTCTGTAACTGAATTCTTCGATGACGGGGTTGGTCAAAACTTCTTTGGCAATCCGTTCCACTTCCGTTTTTGCCGCAGCTATGTCGAGACCGCCATCCAGTGCGATCTCAAAGAACTTGCCCTGGCGGACGGCATCCACGCCCTTGTAGCCCATCTTTTTGAGGGCACCCTGAATGGTCTTGCCCTGCGGGTCCAGGACGGTGGTCTTCAGCATGACAGTGACGTAGGCCTTCATGGGATGAATTAATTATAACGTTAGAAAAACGTATCCGGCATTGCGAAGTCCGATGCCGGCAGTGGAGACGCAGGAGATGAAAACGCATTTCCTGAGGCCCTGCCTGGAGCAGGGGCCTCAATGTTGATGGTGACGTTGAGTTACGCGCGGCCGACGCCGAGGTACTCGAATCCGAGGGCCTTCATGCGCGGGCCATCGAGCAGGTTCTTGGTATCGATCACAACCGGGCGGCGAATGATGCGCTTGATGCGGTCAAAGTCCAGCGTGCGGAACTCCGGCCAGCCGGTGCCGAGCACCAGAGCGTCTGCTCCCTCGGCCACGGAGTAGGCCGAATCGCAGTAACGGACATTGCCGGTCAGTTCCTGCTGGGCGTCCGGCATGGCGATGGGATCATAGGCCTTCACGTGCGCGCCGCTTTCCATGAGCGCCCGGGCCAGGTGAATGGAACCTGAACTGGCAACGGAATTCGTGTTCGGCTTGAATGCCAGCCCGAGCAGTCCCACCTGTTTGCCGGAGACGGTATCCAGCACGCCATTGATCTTCTTCATGATGCGCTGGCAGAACTCGCGATTTACCTCGCGCGCGGCGCTCAGAATCTTGAGTGAAACACCGGAGCCCGATGCGAGATTGGCGAGCGAGTCCATGTC
>JBLMYN010000038.1:0-10628 GCA_050258305.1 Actinomycetota bacterium | reverse complement strand
AAACAGAGATGAGGTAGTGCGGGCCTGTGTTGCTGGGAAAAAGCATTCAGCAATCAGCACTGCAGGCATCGCCGTGATCGCCGTGATCTGAAAAACCAACAGCTCCACCAAAATATTGAGGGTTCGTCGAGCTCCCAAATTTGAAAACAAAAATCCTGCCATCAGCTCTAGCGATCCGGTGATGTCGAAAGGGCTGCCTGCTGCGTTGAGGCATTGTCGGCTAATTGCTAACGGCTGATTGCCAGCTGCTAATTAAAATCCGCTCTGCCCACGCGCAACACGGTCCGCGTTTTTTTGGCTCCAGTGAGCCCGCCGGTTTGCTCTGACGTCTGGTGCGCCCATGCGGCCCAGATTTTGTTGCCGGCTGCGGTAATGCCTGTGTAGTCGCCCAGGAAGTCGCCTTCGGCCTGGAACGCGTCACTGTCAAGCGTGTAGTTGGTGAAGCTCCTGCCCCGGTCAATTGATCTTGCCAGCGTGACCGTGGTCTGCTGATTGTCCGTGCGGCGGTCGTAAAAAATCAGGTTTACTGCGCCGCTCTCCGGGTCTACAGCCATCCACTGGAAGAACTGGTCAGCGCCGTCGTGGATTGGGTCATTGTTTACGCGCACCGGCGGACTCCAGGTCTGGCCGTGATCGGCAGACGTGCTCACAAACACGTCAACATCGCCGTTGGTGTAGTCGCTCCAGGAGACGTAAAGGTTTCCGCCCGCGTTGTGCGCGCGTGAATTGCCGGGGTTCAGATCCATCCCGATCTGGGGGAAGCCGTTGCTGCGTGAGACTCCGGTAATGGAAAAATAGCCCGGGCCGGCAGGAATAATGAGCCGGTCCCTGCTGAACGTGGCGCCGCCGTCGTGCGATACGGCCATCATGATTCCGTCACGGGCATACCAGATGGTGTAGAGAGTCCCATCCGGGCCTACCACGCCCTGAAAACCTTCCAGCGCGCCGTTGTCGTCGCGCGGAAGGCCGGGAACACTATTCAGCTTGATTGGCCTCGACCAGGTTTTTCCGTCGTCGGCGGAACGGGAGAAGAGCAGGTCGCTGGCGCCGAGCGTAAACTGCGTCCAGCCGACGTATATGTTTCCCGAATGCCGGCCGCTGGTATCCGTGAGGATCCATGGTTTGTCCTCAAACGGAATGTTGGGCGTGGAATCGTGCACAATGACGGCTGCGGCATCCGGCTCCCAGGTCTTGCCACCGTCCAGCGAGCGCCGGACAAAAATTCCGTTCCGCGTGGCGCCACGCGCCCAATAGTTGCTGGTGCCCAGCTTGTCGAACGCGATATAGCAGAGAAACGCGTGCCCGCCGGCATCCCAGGCCAAGGAGACATCGCCGGAAATCTTGTAATCCTTTGGCGCCGTTCCTTCCGCTGTCGTCCAGTTCTGGCCGCCGTCAGTTGAGTACGCCACACTGGCATTGATCTGCCAGGCAACCACAAGCTGTTGCGCATTCCGCGGGTTCACAGCGATGGCCGGCTCGTTGAAGAAACCGGCTTTGGGCGTGAGGTCAAGCAAATGCTTTTTGGGTGCGGACGGCAGTGTCTGGCTCCAGAGCGAGGTGGCGACAAGCAGAAGCGGCAAGGCTCGAATCATCATAGGTCGTGCAACATTGTAAATGCTGAACGCGGGAACACCGGTGGTCGCGGTTTTGACTTTGTGTTCTTTTTTGTCTTAAGGCGCGAAGGCGGTTTACATCCGGGAACCCTGCGCGCAGCCGGAGGTGTGCGATTTCTGCGTGATGGAAAGGAGGAACTTTACCCCGCTCCGCTTTGCGGCGAGTATAGCGGCAGCCCAAAGGAAAATACAGAGCCCTGTCCCAACTGGCTGGTCACTTCGATGCGGCCGTCGTGCGCCTCAACGATGGCTTTCACAATTGCCAGCCCCATTCCCGTCCCCTGCACCCTGTGCCTCTGGCTCTGGCCGCGGTAAAACTTGTCAAAGATCATCGAGCGCTCAAGGTCATCAATCCCGGCTCCCCGATCCGCCACGCTGGTGATGAGGCGGCCATTACGAACTTCGCTGCTGACAAAGATCGGGGCGCGTGCAGGTGAATACTTCGCCGCATTCTCGAGCAGATGCTGCAGGACCTTTTTGATCCAGCCGGAATCCATGATTGCGAGAGGCACCTGGTCGGGAAGGCGGAGTTCCACCCGATGGTCGCCGAGCGCATGCTTCGATTCCGCAATCGCGGCATCAATGGCGTCTCGGATCTGCTGCGGCCGCAGATCCAGCTTTACTTCCTTTGCATCGAGCTGCGCCATCTCCACGGCTTCGCCCACAAGCCGGTTCAAACGATCGCTCTCTTCTTCGATCACGGCGAGGAGTTCCTGCTGGTCAGCGGCGGAGAGCTTTGTTCCCGAACGCAGGCTTGTTACCGAAGCCTTGATGGCTGTAAGCGGGCTGCGAAATTCATGGGTCACGGAATCAAGCAGCGCGGAGCGGAGCCGTTCGCTTTCGCGCGAGGCTTCCGTCCGTGTGAGGTTCTCTACCGCCCGCGCGCGCTCCACAGCGATAGCGATGAGGCTCCCGATGGCTTCCACCGTTTCGCGCGATGGCAGATCTCCCGCCATGCCAAACGAGCCCACCGTACGCGCACCCATCCGCAACGGAGCGATGGCGACTCCGCGGCTCCGGTCAATGCGGCTCTCTCCACGCGCGGCTGCATCGCGCAGTTCATTCAGCGGGATCTCTTCCCGCGCGGGATCGGAGCGGTAAGGATGTTCCTTGCTGGGAAGATAGACCGCTGCATGCGTGGCGCCGAAGGACTCGGTAATGTGCTGCGGGAGGTTCCTGAGCAGATCGAGAACGTTTTCTGAAACCAGAAGCTGCTGGCTGAAAGCATAGAGCCGCTCCACATCGCGGCGGCGAAGGTTGGCTTCCTCTGTCTGGCGGCGCGCGCGCTCGGAAAGATTGCTGGCCAGAATCGAGCTGAAGAAGAACGCAAACAGCGCCACCCAGTTTTGCGTGTCCGCCACCGTGAACGTGGCTACCGGAGGGAGAAAGAAGAAGTTAAAGCACAGCGCCGCCGCAATCGACATGGGGATGGAATATTTGAGCCCCCAGGCGGCGGCCACGGCCAGGATGGCCAGGAGGAAAGTCAGCGCGACAGTCGTACTATTTACGTGCAATACTTTCGCATAGACGACCACGATCAGCGCCAGCAGGCCGGCGCTGACCAGCAGGCGCATCAGGGCTCGTGGAGACAGTTTCACGCGCTGATTGTAGCTGAACGCCGCAGCGCGGCGCCGCATGACTGAGCAAAGAGGAATTGTGCCGAAAACGCCCGAACAGTGGCTGGAGCAGACCGCGCCGGAAAAGAAGACCGGCATCTTCAAGCTGTTTCTCGGCTACGCTCCCGGCGTGGGCAAGACCTACAGCATGCTGAGCGAAGCCATTCGCCGCCGCAGCCGCGGCGAAGACGTGGTCATTGGCGTAGTGGAAACGCACGGACGCAAAGGCGTTGCCGAACTGCTCTCGCACCTTGAAGCTGTGCCGCGCCGGACCCTGGAGTACAAGGGCACACTTTTTCAGGAAATGGATGTGGACGCCATCATCGCGCGCCGGCCGCAGGTGGTGCTGGTGGATGAACTGGCGCACACCAATATTGAAGGCAGCAAGCACAGAAAGCGTTACGAGGATGTGTTCGAGATCCTGGAAGCAAAGATCGACGTGCTTTCCACCATGAACATTCAGCACCTGGAGAGCGTGACGCCGACCGTCGCCAGCATCACTGGGATCACGGTGCGCGAGACCGTTCCTGACTGGGTGCTGGAGCGCGCCAATGAAGTTGTGCTCGCCGACCTCACGCCGGAAGCCCTGCAGACCCGCATGCGCCGCGGTGACATCTATCCATCCGACCGGTCGGAAAAAGCGCTGATGAATTTTTTCCGTCCCGGCAACCTGATGGCCCTGCGCGAGCTTGCGCTCAAGCACGTGACCCAGTCGGTGGACCGGGGCCTGGAAAGTTATCTCGAGCGCAAGCGCATCGACCAGAACTGGGGCGTGAGCGAGCGCGTGGCCGTGTGCATCAGCTCCAATCCCGCCTCGCAGCAGCTCGTTGCGCGCGGCGCCCGCCTGGCCCAGGCCCTGGGGGCGGAATTTTATGTGGTCCACGTGGAGAGAGGCGATGATGGCAGAACCGGGGAACGCAACCGCGCTCTGGCGGCGAATATCCGCTTCGCGGAAAATCTCGGGGCCAAAGTAATCCAGGTGGAGGGCGCGATCGTGGCAACGACCGTGGCCAGGTTTGTCCGCGAGCACAAAATCACGCAGGTGATCTTCGGGCGTTCCACAACCAGCGGCTGGAAAAAATATCTTTATCTCGCCGCCATGAACCGCTTTCTTGCGAATGCAGCCAATGTTGATGTGCACATTGTTACCCAGGAGCCACGCTGATGCCTGAGCGCAGCCGCATTCTGGTGGTGGATGATGAGACGCAGATTTCGCGCGTGCTGAAGACCACGCTGAACTCCCAGGGCTATGAGGTGAGGACCGCCGCTGACGGTAGCACCGGTTTTGACGCCGCCATGGACTGGAATCCCGACCTGATCGTAACCGACCTCTCCATGCCCGGGATGAACGGCGTTGAACTGTGCCGCGCTGTGCGCGAGCGCTCGCAGGTGCCGATCATTGTGCTTTCCGTGCGCGGCGAAGAGAAGCACAAGGTGGAGGCGCTGGACGCCGGCGCTGATGATTACGTTACCAAGCCGTTCAATGTGAATGAGCTGCTGGCGCGTGTGCGTGCAAACCTGCGCCGGGTTGCCGCTGCTGAAGTTGCTTCAGCCGAGCCTATTGAAGAAGGCGATTTTTACATCAACCTGGAATCGCGGCAGGTGCGTGTGCGCGGCCATGAAGTCCATTTGACGCCCAAGGAATTTGAACTGCTTACCTTCATGGCGCGGCATCCGGGCAAGGTGCTGACCCATCGCGTGCTGCTCAACGCAGTGTGGGGCGGACAGAGCGTGCAACAGCCGGAATACCTGCGCGTCTTCATCAACCAGCTGCGCAAGAAGATCGAGCCCGGCGAGGAGCCGAAATACATCGTCACCGACCCGTGGGTGGGGTATCGTTTTCAGCCGCACGGCGAGCCGGGTTAAAACACTCGCTGCTGCCGTCCCGCGGCGCTAATTTTGTTTTCCGCCTTCCGCCATTTCCTCACCGCGATCCCAGCCCACACAATTTCCACGGCCCCGAACGGCCACGCGCCCTGCAGAAATCCGTAGGCCGAGCCCAGCAGGCATGCGGCCGCGAAAGCGAGCGTATAGCCACGACCCCGGTCTTCCAGCGAATAGAAAATCACCATGGCAATCACGGCGAACAGACCAAAGGCGCTTAGTTTGTCCATGTCGGATCCTGAAGTCGAGGATAGCAGGCTCCCATCGGCCCTTATAAACAATTTATGTCTTCCAGATTCTTTCATTACGCGCATCGCTGTTGAATAGGTTTGTGCGCCGATCTCCGAGTCGCAGGTGGAAAGAGCAGAACACAGCCGCGCCTGATCTGGCGGTTCGGCCAGAAACAGGGTTCCTGGTAAACAGGAGTGATTCCCGTGCTTGATCTCTTGATGATCGTATTAACCTGCATTTTCTTTGCCGTCGCCATCGCCTACACGATTGCGTGCGACCGGCTGAAGTAGGAGGGCTGCCATGAGTGCGGAAAATGGTGTGATGCTTGCGGTCAGCGTGCTGCTGATGGTTTACCTGCTGTTTGCGCTGCTGCGTCCTGAGGAGTTCTGACATGACGCTGAACGGCTGGTTGCAAATCCTCTGCTACTTCCTTGTGGTCATGCTGATGGCGAAGCCGCTGGGCGTTTTCATGGCCCGCGTCTTCGCCCGTGAGCGCACGTTCCTTGATCCGGTCGCGCGCCCGGTCGAGCGGCTGGTTTATAAGCTGGCCCGGATTGATGAAACGCACGAGATGCCATGGACGGAATATTCAATCGCCATGCTGCTCTTCAGCGGCGTCTCCATGCTGGCTCTCTACCTTCTCGAACGCACGCAGCAGTGGCTCCCGCTGAACCCGCAGAAGTTCGCCGCCGTGCCGGCGGAACTGGCCTTCAATACCGCCGCCTCATTCACTACCAATACCAACTGGCAGTTCTACAGCGGCGAGCAGCTGATGAGCTATCTCACGCAGATGGCCGGCCTGGCGTTTCACAACTTCGTCTCCGCGGCGGTTGGGATCGCGCTCGCCGTGGCGTTCATCCGCGGCATCTCGCGCCGGGAGAAGAACACCATCGGCAACTTCTGGGTCGACACCACGCGCGCAATGCTGTGGGTGTTGCTGCCCATCTCCATGGTGGCGGCGCTGGTTCTGGTTTCCCAGGGGGTGATTCAAAACTTCAAACCCTATGACACGGTAAAGCTGGTGCAGCCGCAGCAAATGCATAAGGCCGGCCCGTACGGCAAACCGGTGGTCGATGCTGCCGGAAAACCGGTGATGGACACCATCACCGACCAAACCATCGCCGAGGGGCCGGTCGCTTCGCAGGAAGCCATTAAGGAGTTAGGCACCAACGGCGGCGGTTTCATGAATGCCAACAGCGCGCATCCGTTTGAAAATCCGACGCCGTGCAGCAATTTTTTTGAAATGCTGCTGATCTTCGCGATTCCCGCCGGCCTGACCTGCACGCTCGGCCGTATGACGGGATCGCAGAAGCACGGCTGGGCGGTTTTCTCAGCCATGGCCGTTCTGTTTTTCGCCGGAGTATCCACCGCATACCGGGCAGAGGCGCGCGGCAATCCGCTGCTCGCCGGAGTGGACCAGCGCGCGTCCGCTTTGCAGCCGGGCGGCAACATGGAAGGCAAGGAAGTCCGCTTCGGCATCGCCGACTCCGCCTTGTTTGCCACAGTTACAACAGACGCAAGCTGCGGCGCGGTCAACAGTATGCATGACTCCTATACGCCGCTCGGCGGTCTGGTCCCGCTCACGAACATCATGCTGGGCGAAATTGTCTTCGGCGGCGTGGGCGCGGGCATGTACGGGATTCTGATCTTTGTCGTGCTCTCGGTCTTCATTGCGGGCCTCATGGTCGGCCGGACGCCGGAATATCTGGGCAAGAAGATCGAATCGTACGATGTCAAAATGGCCATGCTCTACGTCCTGATTTTTCCGCTGATGATCCTGGCGCTGGCTGCGGTCTCGTCCCTCCTGCCGCGCGGCCTTGCCACATTGAACAATAACGGACCACATGGCCTCTCGGAACTTCTCTACGCATTCAGCTCAGCGACCGGCAACAACGGCTCAGCCTTTGCCGGTCTGAGTGGCAACCGCTGGTATGACCTGACGATGGGATTCAGCATGCTGGTGGGCCGGTTCCTGATGATCGTTCCCATGCTGGCGGTGGCCGGCAATCTGGCGCAAAAGAAGATTGTTCCACCCTCGCCGGGAACGTTCCCGGTTACGACCCCGTTATTCACTGTGCTCCTGGTGAGCGTGATCATCATCGTGGGCGCACTCACATTTTTTCCCGCGCTCAGCCTCGGCCCCATCCTGGAGCACCTGCTGATGCACGCGGGCAAGACTTTTTAGCTTTTGGCTTTCGACAAGGGGCCTCACCATGCTGGTACAGGAAGCAAAACCAAAGTCGCTGTGGGACGCAAAGGTCGTCCGCAAGGCAATACTTGATTCGCTGCGCAAACTACATCCGCGAACAATGGCAAGAAACCCGGTGATGTTCGTGGTGGAAGTGGGCAGCATCATTACGTCCGCACTGCTCATCCGCGATCTCCTGCATTCGAGCCGCTCCTTTGGCTTTGATCTCCAGATCACACTCTGGCTCTGGTTCACGGTGCTGTTCGCCAACTTTGCTGAAGCCATGGCCGAGGGCCGTGGTAAAGCACAGGCCGAGACGCTGCGCCGCGCGAAGTCAGAAACCCTGGCCAACCGGCTCCTTCCTGATGGCCGCACAGAAACCGTGCCTGGCGCGAACCTGCGCGCCGGCGATCTTGTACTTGTCTCCGCCGGAGAAACGATCCCCGGCGATGGGGACATTGTGGAAGGCGTCGCCTCAGTGGATGAATCCGCCATCACGGGCGAATCTGCGCCAGTCATCCGCGAAGGCGGCGGCGACCGCTCAGCCGTCACCGGCGGAACGCGCGTGCTCTCCGATCAGATCAAGGTGAAGATTACGTCGAATCCCGGCGAAACCTTTATTGACCGTATGATCGCCCTGGTGGAAGGCGCCGAGCGCCAGAAAACGCCCAACGAAATCGCTCTCAACATTCTGCTGGCCGGCTTGACCATCGTGTTTCTTCTTGCTGTGGTTACATTGCAGCCGTTCGCCATCTACTCCGGCACGCCGCAAACCATCTTTGTGCTGGTGTCGCTGCTCGTCTGCCTGATTCCCACTACCATCGGCGGACTGCTTTCCGCAATCGGCATCGCCGGCATGGACCGGCTGGTGCAGCACAACGTGCTCGCCATGTCCGGACGCGCCGTGGAAGCCGCGGGCGATGTAGACACGCTGCTGCTCGACAAGACCGGCACCATCACGCTCGGCAATCGCCAGGCTGCGGACTTCATTGCCGCGCCGGGGGTGAGCAATGATCAGCTTGCCGACGCAGCCCAGCTTTCTTCGCTGCCGGATGAGACTCCGGAAGGGCGGTCCATTGTCGTGCTGGCCAAAGAGAAGTTTGGTCTTCGGGGCCGCGAACTGGCGGCCAGCCAAGCCCAGTTTGTGCCCTTCACCGCACAGTCCCGCATGTCTGGAATCAACTTTGATCATCGCGAGATCCGCAAAGGCGCCGCCGACGCGATTGAGAAGTACCTTCGCGGAAATGGAAGTTATCTTCCCAAGGAAGTCCAGGCAACCGTCGAGAACATCGCCCGCTCCGGCGGCACGCCTCTTGTCGTGGCTGAAAATGCTCGCGCCCTGGGCGTGATCCACCTGAAGGACATTGTGAAAGGCGGCATCCGCGAACGCTTTGCCCAACTGCGCTCCATGGGCATTCGCACGGTGATGATCACCGGCGACAACCCGCTGACGGCAGCCGCGATTGCCCATGAAGCCGGGGTGGATGACTTTCTCGCGCAGGCCACACCCAAAGACAAAATGGACCTGATTCGCCGCGAGCAGAGCCATGGCAAGCTGGTGGCCATGACGGGCGATGGCACCAACGATGCCCCTGCGCTGGCGCAGGCCGATGTCGGAGTGGCCATGAATACCGGCACGCAGGCGGCCAAGGAAGCCGGCAATATGGTGGACCTTGATTCCAATCCCACCAAACTGCTGGAGATTGTGGAAATCGGCAAGCAGTTGCTGATGACGCGCGGCTCGCTGACGACGTTTTCCATCGCCAACGACGTCGCCAAGTATTTCGCCATCATTCCAGCCATGTTCGCCGGAGCATTTCCGGTCTTGAATGCGCTGAATATCATGCATCTGGCCACGCCGCATTCAGCCGTGCTCTCGGCGGTGATCTTCAATGCCCTGATCATCATCGCGCTCATTCCGCTTGCGCTGCGAGGGGTGCAATACAAAGCCATGAGCGCAGAAGCGCTGCTCCGCCGCAACCTGTTTGTTTACGGAATGGGCGGCGTAATTGCCCCGTTCATTGGCATCAAGCTGATCGACGTCCTTGTCAGAGGACTGGGACTGGCCTGACAGGAGCTCACAAGATGAAAAAGAATCTGCTGATTTCCGTTCTCTACACCGTCGTCACGACGATTCTTGTCGGCCTGCTCTACCCTCTGGCCATCACCGGGCTTTCTCAGCTCATGGCGAAAGACAAGGCCAACGGCCAGCTCATCACCAGCAATGGCGCGGTGATGGGATCACGAATTCTGGCCCAGCCATTTTCCTCGCCCGCTTACTTCCAGCCTCGTCCCTCGGCTGCAGGAGCCAATGGCTACGACGCCACAAACTCGGGAGGAACGAACTGGGGGCCGACCAACCAAAAGCTAATTGATCGGGTGGAGGCTGACGTGACCCGCTTGCACGCGGAGAACCCGAGAAAGCCCATTCCAGTCGATCTCGTCACCGCGTCAGCTTCAGGTCTGGATCCCGACATCACTCCTGCAGCCGCCGAGTTTCAAATTCCGCGAGTGGCAAAAGCGCGCGGCATTTCAGAGCAGCAGGTCCGCCAACTCGTGCAGACCCATATCCAGGGCCGGCAATTCGGCTTTCTGGGAGAACCGAGAGTGAATGTTCTTGAACTGAACTTGGCTTTGGACGAGAAATATAGTCGACGTTAGTCGATGCCCACGCATCTTCTCAACACTTTTTTCGTAGCCGGGGCGCAGAAGCGGGCATGCTCTTGCGGTCAGCGCGACGCGGAGCTTTGCAACAACAGTTGCCGCCGGGTTGCCGTTTGCGCAGTGCAGTGCAGCATGAGAACCGGGGTGGTGATGGTGGTCACTGTTGGGGCGGGCAAAGCAGAGATAAAATTAGAAATCGTATAACGATATAAAGTCAGGAGAAAACAGGCGGACTGCCGCAAAGGCCGATCGCAGAAAGCTGGTTATGCCGGGAAAGGCGCTGTTCATAACGTGGGTTGTCGCAGGGCTCCTGGTCGCCTGCGGGCCTCCACCCGACAGCCGGCAAGCGAAGAATGGTCCTGGTGCTTCCGAGACAAAAGCTCCGGCTGACGAGGTCTCTCCGGTAGCGGGCTCAAGCTGGCTGCAACACCT
>JBLMYN010000037.1:0-4785 GCA_050258305.1 Actinomycetota bacterium | reverse complement strand
GAGGAAGTCGGCGTATTCTTCGATGAACAGGGCTGCGTTTGTTTCGCCGCGCGAACGCACCATGTCTGCCGCACAGATCAGCGCCGCAATATTGATGGCCAGCGTTGATGGTGAATATCCGCTGTTCTCTTCCCACCGCTCCTGTTGCGTTACGGGTCCCTGCTTGATCAGGTACGCCGCAGCAGCTTTCACCATTGGGTACGGATCAAAGTCTGCCAGCGCGCCGGCCTTCCAAAGCCGCCATGCCAGCACCACAGGATAAGCCACCTCGTCCAGTTGGATGCCTGTCCAGTATGGCGTCCCGTCAATCCAGAAGTTCTGAGAAAATCCACCATCCGCCTGCTGCGATGCAGCAAGGTAAACCAGAGCGCGGCATGGCGTTTCAGTATTCCCGCAGGCCAGCAGAGCCGTGGCCGTATTGACCATGTCGCGTGTCCAAACAAGATGGTAGCCGCCCAGTTCTTCATCGCTTTTGGCCTCGCCCCAGGGAATGCTTGCAGAAGCTATGAATGCGCCGGCATAGGTCTTATCTTCATGCGCGAGCAAAACATTGTGGCTGAGCCGGTACAAATGTCCCCCGTCCCCTGCTTGCTGATCCAGATCAAGAATGTTGCAGCACACCCGGTGCCACTGTTCGCTAAAACGCGAAACCTGTTTCTGAAAGGGAGTGCTCAACGCCTGGAGGAGCGTGGAAACGGCGGCATGAGCGCCGTCGCCGAAAGCCAGTCCAAGAGTAACTTCATCTGAGTTGAAAAGCTCAATCTCACCGGTTACGGCTATATTGCCTCGGTCGGCATCTTCGAATTCCCAATCAAGACGAAAATTGTCGTTTAAGTCCTGCCAGCCATCGCTGGAGCCGACATATCCGCACGAGGCCGTTACAAAGTTGCTGCTGACCCCCATTGCAAGATGTGTGCGGTCCTGCCAACAAAGCAGAATGGCCTTGCCTGAAACTTCTAAACGACGCGCCGAGTTATTCCATCCGCGCCCACCGATGTGGGGGTTCAGCAAGGCATACAGGCGCAGTCTGCCCTTCCATTCCGGGGAAGTCTCAAGTCGAACGTGGACCAGCAGGCAGGGCTGATGGGGATCGCAAATGATCTGCTTAATGAGCCTGTAGCGGCCTTCGCGATCGGAGTTGGTGACGCGATATCCCAGGGTGTGGTCCTCAATGGGCTCCATTTCAGTGTCCATGTCTTGCTTTTCTTCATGGAAAAATGTCTCCCCATCGCTGACAAGGAACTGAAAATCTTTGATTTGAGGACGATCAATGGTTGGATAAAACGTCTCCGTGATAATGCCGTCGGCGAGCGTAAACCAAACCCGGCTTGCAACAGCGTATGCAGTTCCAACCGCTTCTTTTGCGCTGGAACTCCAAATCGGGGCCAATCCCGGGCGGCCAAAGGCTTCCTGGGGCTGTGCTGGTCTGCTGGCGACTCGGTCTTCGTTGTCTTTCATCAATGTCATGATCCACGCAGGCGGGGGGAGGTTACAGAGCAGAACCAGTCAAGTTTGTTAGCGCGCGCCGGACAATTGCCCGCTTTACCTGGACGCTGCTTCCATTCGGGACTATCCTTTTTTGGCCGCCCCAAGAAAAAACGCGCGGAGTCTTTCATTGAAGCCGGCCGGCACCTCAAGCACGCCCTCGTCGGAGTAGATTCGAACTGTCTTTCTGGTGGTATCGAGCACGACAGAGCAATGCCGGCAGCTCTTAAGATGGCTCTCGATCTGTTCCCGCAAATTCCCATCTACATCGTTGTCGATGTAGTTTGACAGTTCCTGCAATACACGCTGGCAACTTACCACGGCTTTACTCCCTTGATGAATGGCAGACGATCGGTCCATCGTTTCTTGAAAATCGGCGTCAATTTTTCCCGTAATTGCAGACGTGCCCTGTGAAGGCGGGCCTTAGCCGCGGCTCTGCTGATCCCAAGCACTTCCGCAGCCTCTCCTTCTTCAAGGTGCTGTACGTCTCTGAGAAGAAATATCTCACGATACTTATCGGGCAATTCGTAAAGCGCTTTGTTCAGCTGTTCCCGTACTTCCCTGCGCTCCAACGCTTCTGACGGAATTTCGCGCCAGTCCGCGAGCTGCCGGGGCATGAACTCGCCGCTTTCCTCCTGTTCCGGCCCTTCTTCAATCGATTCGTACAAATGCCTCCGGTCTTTCCTGCGGCGAATTCGCGCTTCGTTCATGGCAATCTGCAGCAGCCATGACTTGAATTTATCGGCCGAGCTCAATTGCTGCAGATGCTTAAAGGCCTTGAGCACGGTTTCCTGAGCGGCATCCTCCGCGTCCGCCTGATTTTTTAAAACCGAATAAGCCAGCAGATAAATGCTTTTCTCATAAGGCTGAATCAATTGAAGAAACAGATCAGTTTCTCCAGCCCGTATTCGTTCAATCAGGGCCGCGTCCGTACTGAAGGCTTGCGGCTTCGCTGTCTCAACCTGTGCCATTTTGAGTTGAACTGCCGTTAAACGGCGCCTCTCTACAAAAGATACCTGAGACGAGAAAAGGTTTCAGGTGTACGCCTCGCGGAGTCACAGACGCGTTGTGCGCTCTTGCTGTAGGCACAAATCAAAACATTTGTGCCGCAGATTGCAACGAATGCGCAGATGGGAAATCTTGCTGACTGTGGGCAGTTGTAAATGGAGCGCTAACCGGCGCCTAAGCAGAAGCGATTGCACCAACTAAATTCTCACAGAGGTTAAACCTAGCTATGAAAAACAGATCTCTCTCTTCCCGTCTCTTGTCAGTAGTCGCACTGTTGACAGTTGCCGCCGCGTTGACGATCCCCGCGTCGGCCCAGAGTGGCCGCGTTGCGGTAGCCAGTCAGCACTCTTTCGATCAGACGGTCAGCGCGCTGAAGTCCGCTGTTGGACAAGGCGGCATGATGGTCATGGCAACTGTCGACCAGGGAAACATGCTTTCCATGACCGGCTTGCGGTTGAAAGCAACGCTCTTTCTGATCGGCAATCCAACAGTCGGCAAGAAGCTGTTTGAGCAGAATCATGCGGTGGGTCTCTACGTTCCGCTGCGTGTATTCGTGTACGAGGACAAAGACGGCAAGACTTATGTGTCCTATGACAAGCCATCCGAACTCCTGGCCCCCCTCAACAACCAGGAAATCAATCAAACCGCGCAAATGCTGGACCACAAACTGGAGTCTCTCGTCCAGATGGTGACCCACTAAGCTGCGGCCGGGGAGGCATTCCGGCACAAATGGAGTGCCTTCTCTTCTTTCGAGGTTGGCCATGAAACAAATCTTTTTTACAGCAATTGTCCTTCTCCTGGCAGCGATTGGACCGAACATTTTTCCGGCTGCCCAGGCAGGCTATAGCACTCTGCACCTCCTGGCAGTCCGCCTCTTGCTGCCTTCGATCGTGGCTCTGGCTGTCCTGGCTTTCGCCTTGGGCAAGGAGCAGCGCGAACTGTCACGCAGCATTCTGCTCGGCGGCGCCGCTGGAGCGCTGGCTACGCTCTCACTGGAAGTCATTCGCCTGATTGGCTTTCACTTTGACTTCATGCCGGGCAATCTTCCGCGGCTTATGGGAGTTCTTCTGCTGGATCGCTTCGCGGAAGGCCCGTCGCTTCTCTCCGACATCGCAGGATGGACGTATCATTTCTGGAACGGAGCCGCCTTCGGGATTATCTACGCAATTGTGTTAGGGACGAGACGAAGATGGGCCGGAGCTCTCTATGGCGTTGCTCTTGGAATCGGATTCATGCTTAGTCCGGTAGTCACCTCGCTCGGAGTCGGAATGTTCGGGCTTCAATTCTCGTACGGGTTCCCGATTACTGTTTTGCTTGCGCACCTCGCGTTCGGCTGGACCCTGGGCGTACTCGCCCGGGCATTCCTGGGTGCGCACGCCAGCCTGGTGATGGACGGAATGCGCCAATGCATTTTGCCATTCCATTCCAGGCACGCCACGATCCCCAAGTGAATGTAACGTTCTTTGGTTGTCCGCGCGGCCGCTTCCATGCAAGCGGCCTTCGCCGCGTTCTGATCTTTTCTAATGGCGACCTCTGACACAGGTTGGCAGATCCATCCGGATACCCCACTGCATCGATTGGAGCGGCTCTTTCTTCGCAACAACAAAATACGGCGATTGCCGGTAACCACCTGGTGCTTCATGCATCTTGAAAAGTACAACCCGTATCGGGGCACAAACGGGCAAATCGGAATGCACAAAGCCATCCAGGACGAGCGTTGCACAGTTAAAGAATGCCTCGCCTTGTTCACCGGTAACGCAGACCATCTCCACCTGCTCTGCGATATACTCACCTTCGACCCAAAGCAGTCGCAATTGAGTTTCGATGACGCTCTCAGCCGGGCGCTGGAAGACGCCGGCGGAGTGTTCAGGGAATATATGTTGCCCTGGGCGAGGCGCATGGTCATCAAGTCTTGCATCAGGGCAATGTGGACAGACATTCAGAACCTGGCCCGCAACGTGTCTCGCCTGCGACTACCTTTGCAGGAGCTAATTGCACCCGGCCACTTGCCTCAAATGACACTCAAGACGCTGCAGTCAAAGCTGATTCCCCTCGACGTTCTTTCGCGTTTCGTAGTCGTGATGCGAATTGTAGAGAACTATTCCCGTCGTGAGACCGCGCTGCTTCTTGGCATCGATGAGGACACGTGCACTGCAACGCTGTCTTCCTCGGTGGCATTCATCTTTGAACCACGGGACAGGCAATTGGCTATGCGGCCGGCCTGAACGGATGACCTATGGCGCAAATCGAAGATCTATCTTTGTCAAACCGCCTTTTCATGAAGACTTATCG
>JBLMYN010000036.1:0-3578 GCA_050258305.1 Actinomycetota bacterium | reverse complement strand
GGCGGCATGCGGAGCGTGGGTTTTGCCCCGGGTTGCGAGCAAACCTGCAAGCAGTAAAGGAATGATGGACAGTCTTATCATGTATATCTTTGCAACAAAGATTTCCTGGAAAATGAGCGGCTTATCAGCGCCGAATCCATGCCCGATAAGCAACAATGTGCCCTGCCTGGTCGCGTACCGCCTCCACCCGCTCCACCCGTACCGAGCCTGTGATGGGCAGCAGCAAGCGAGCCACGTTCACTCGCACCATGCCCTCGTCCTGCGCATCAACCGCGGAGGCGTCCACCTGGTAAATAAATCCTCTGTTGCCGTCCGGAGTTATAACGATGCTCTTCTGATGCGCAACGTACTCTGCTGGTTGGTCCTTAAAATCGATAAAGCGCGGCGCAATGAAGATGAACAGCAGGATCACCGTGACCATAACGTCATAGTGGAAGCTGCCGCGTTCGTACGTCCAGAACAGATAGCCCTTGATGGTGCGCCAGACACGGGACATGAGTTAAGTGTATAGAAATGCAGCGGTGCAGGGCAATGCGCTTTCAGCCCTTCAGCCTTCAGCCCAGCAACGGCAGTTTACGAATCAAAGGGCAAACGTCGAGGCTTATGCTCAGCTTTCGTTGCAAAACGTTCCTCCCGGTGAGCGCCTGATTTAGGCCGCTCGCAGGCGGTCAAGGTGGGCGTTTTTTGACACAGCAGAACAGCAGCGCTACTTGCACCCGCCCGCAAGGGAAACTCCAGAGAAAGCTTGCCTGCCCGGTTCGCGTGCGGCTCCAGAAGCACAGGGGAAAGGACCGCTCCCGCCGTGGACATTCGCATCTCCCTTCGCTAGACTGCATACACATATCAGGTCTACAAGCGGGGGTGCGCGGAGGAGGGTCCTGTGTGCGCAAAGTACCCCGATTTCGCTAACCTGTCTTCCCGCCGCACGTCTCACTTAGGAAGATCTGCAAGGCATCACCCTGAATCCAGCCCCCATCTTTCCGGGAACTTATCGCGTTGCGACGCGTATTAGTGAGGCATGAGCATGGAACTGAAGATCACGAACCTTTCCAAGACGTATAAAAACGGAGTCAAGGCGCTGGACAACGTCTCACTGACCATTCCCACGGGCATGTACGGGCTGCTGGGGCCGAATGGCGCAGGCAAATCCACGCTGATGCGCACGCTGGCCACGCTGCAGGAACCGGACAGCGGCAGCGCGTTTCTGGGCGACATTGATGTGCTCAAGCAGAAAGACGAGGTGCGCCGGCGCCTGGGCTATCTGCCCCAGGAGTTCGGCGTGTATCCGCGCATCTCCGCCCAGGACATGCTCAGCCATCTGGCCCTGCTCAAGGGGATCACCAACGCGCGCGAGCGCAAGGACGTGGTGGGCTCCATGCTCCAGCGCTGCAACCTGTATGACGTGCGCAAGAAGGCCCTGACCGGTTTTTCCGGCGGCATGCGCCAGCGCTTTGGCATTGCCCAGGCGCTCATCGGTAACCCGCAGCTTCTGATCGTGGACGAGCCCACGGCCGGACTCGATCCCGGCGAACGCAACCGCTTTTACAACCTGCTGGCCGAGGTGGGCGAGCAGGTGATCGTGATTCTTTCCACCCACATCGTGGAAGACGTGATGGACCTGTGCACCAACATGGCCATCATCCATGAAGGCAGGGTGCTGTTTGAGGGCGAGCCCCAGGCCGCGATTTCGCAGCTCAGCGGCCGCATCTGGCAGCGGACCATCGACAAAGTGGAACTGGCACGCTATGAGCAGACCTTCCGCGTGGTTTCCAACAAGCTGGTGGGCGGGCGGCCATTCCTGCACGTCTATGGCGAAGAGCCGCCGGGCGACGGCTTTGCTCCCAGCCAGCCCGACCTTGAAGACGTCTTCTTCACCAAGATACGCAACTGGAACTAACAGGAGAGACCCATGTTCTGGCGAATCACGCTGTTTGAGATTGCGTATTGGCTGCGGTCGAAGATGCTGTGGGTGTTCTTCGGCGTCATCGCGATCTTAGTCTTTGCCGCAGTGAGCACACCTGACCTGACGCTGTTTTTCGTGCTGACCAACACGCACCACAATGCTCCGTTTGTTATCAGTGGCTATTACGCGTACCTGAGTCTCTTCGTGCTGCTCATGTCCGCCGCGTTCGTGAATTCGGCTGCTCTGCGCGACTTCCGTTTCAATACCAACCAGATCGTCTTCTCCACTCCGATGCGCCGCCGCGACTACCTGCTGGGGCGGTTTATCGGCGCGACTGTGGTCTCCAGCATTCCCATGCTCGGCGCCTCCGCGGGAATCCTGGCGGCGAAATACATGCCGTGGGTTGATCCCGTGCAGTGGGGGCGCGTGGACTGGGCGGCGCACCTGCACGCCATTCTTGTTTTCGCTCTGCCCAATGCGCTGATCATTGCCGCAATTCTTTATGCCATTGCCGTGCTGGCCCGCAATGAGGTGGTGCCGTTCATCGGCGCCCTGGTGCTGCTGATCGGATACATTGTTGCCGGGGTCCTGCTGCAGGATTTGCGCCACGAGCAGTACGTGATCTTTGCCGACCCGTTCGGCATTCGCACCTTCGCGCTCACGGCCAAATACTGGACGGTGGCCGACAAGAACACGCTCAGCGTCCCCTTCAGCGGGCTGATGCTCCTGAACCGCCTGCTATGGAGCGGAGTGGCAGTTCTCATTTTCGTCTTTGCCTATTTCCGTTTCAGTTTCTCTGAGAAGGCAAGCAAAGCGAAGCCTGCGGAGCCGGAATCGCAGGCCCAGCCCATTGCGGTTGGCCGGCCTGTTCCCAACCCGAATCTGGGCTCCGCCGCCTGGGCGCAACTGGTGCAGTCGCTGAGGATCCACATTCGCGGCATGCTGGTGAGCGTTCCCTTCATCATCGTGATGCTCGCCGGCGGCCTGAATTGCCTGCTGGCGCTGATGTTCAATGGCACCGAAGGCTATGGCAATTCCACGCTCCCCGTCACGTACTGGGTGATCGACCTGATACGCGGCACGCTGTACATTTTCATCATTGTCGTGATTACCTTCTATGCCGGCGTCCTGGTCTGGAAGGACAAAGACGAGCGCATGGACGAGATCGTGGACGCAACGCCCGTTCCCGAATGGGTCTCCTACACCTCCCGGCTTGTGTCGTTGATTGTGATGGTCATGTTGATCCAGGTGGGCGCTTTGCTGGCCGGCATCGGCGTGCAGGCATGGCACGGGTACCATCGCTTCCAGCTTGGCTTGTACCTGGATGAATTTCTGGTCCGTGATTTGTCCGGGTTCCTGCTTCTGGCAGTCCTCGCCTTCTTCATTCACGTGCTGTCGCCGAACAAATATGTGGGTTACGCCGGTTACATTGGATTCATCGTCGTAAACGCGTTTATCTGGCGGCCGCTGAATGTGGCCACCAATCTGGTCCAGTTTGCCGGGACGCCGAATGTTGTCCACTCGGATTTCTTTGGCGATGCTCCTTATCGTGCCGCGTGGGACTGGTTCACGCTTTACTGGCTGATCTTCAGCGCCCTGCTGGCGATTGCTACCGTCATGTTCTGGCCGCGAGGCAAACAGGACCGCTGGACGGGAAAGCGCCGCAACGCCCGCC
>JBLMYN010000035.1:0-2695 GCA_050258305.1 Actinomycetota bacterium | reverse complement strand
GGCAGTGCCTGCGGCTGCAGAGACATCAGAACCGCAACCTGGGCCGGGGTCAATTGATCGGAGTGGCGATAATGGGGAGCGACACGGCGCTTTTTGGGGCGCGACGCATCAGTCTTTTCCTCCTGCAACAGGTTGAGCTCGTTCAAACTCCAATAGCGAGTCTGTGCGCCTTTGTGCGTCTGATTCAGGTAGGTAACCTCGTGCTCCTGGGAAAGGGAAAGCGCCTTTTCGTATGCGTCCTCTTCTGAGTCGGCAAAAATGACCCTCGTCTTGCGGTGGATCACGTTACGGACGTTTCCTTCCAGAATGAGCTCCTCGACTAGTTCAGCAATGTACCACCGAGCTGCATCAGTGGAATCGGCCATGTTGTTCCTTTCCAGTCATTTGCCGGGAACCTGGCCGGTCATACTCCGGGTCCGCAAGGCGCATAAGGGTATATTTTCAGCAGGTGCCCATTCCCGGAGAATTTCACCCACTGCCATATAAGTGTAAGCGAAAGCCTGAATAAATACACCAATTAACGATTATTTACAGTCCTGAAATTAAGAAGTTTAATTTGCTCGTTGCAAGCGCCTGGCCACTTGATTGCCACAATTTATCGTTGTACGATATATCCAATTATTACCACCTCGGCAGTTTTTGAGCGTCAGTAGCCTGAATCTGCTGACGGTAGCAAGTCTCTCTCTTGGTTGAAGCCCCGGGCGACCGGGGCTTTTTTAGCGCTCTGCCGCCTAGGAATAAAGCCGCCTTATCCCGGCCATAAAAAACTTCAATTTCCGTCTGCCTCCGCGGGCCATTTATCGTCATGCTGGAGAGTTATTCATGACAGCCGGTCAATTCAATCCTCAATCCGTGCTCCAGTTTGCAAAGGAGAAGGGCGCGCGCCTGCTTGATCTGCGCTTCACAGACCTGCCCGGACTCTGGCATCACGTTTCATTTCCCATCGAGCAACTCGCGGAGTCGTCCTTCGAAGACGGCTTTGGCATGGACGGATCATCCATCCGCGGGTGGGCTGCCATCCATGAGAGTGACATGCTGCTGATTCCCGACCCCGGGTTCTACCTGATGGACCCGTTCACGCAGGCGCCCACGCTGGTGATGGTCGCGGACGTGATAGATCCCGTCACCAAGCAACGCTATGACCGCGACCCGCGCTATATCGCAAAAAAGGCTGAGATGTATCTGCTCTCCACCGGCGTCGGGGACACGGCGTTCTTTGGCGCCGAAGCCGAATTTTTTATCTTTGATAATGTCCGCTTCGACCAGAAAGAGAACCACAGTTTTTATTTCATTGACGCAGAAGAAGGGCGTTGGAATTCCGGACGCAAGGAAAACAATCTTGGATACCGTCCGCGCTTCAAGGAAGGCTATTTCCCCGTGCCCCCAACAGACCACTACCAGGACCTGCGCACGGAAATGACGCTGACCCTGCAGGCATGCGGGCTGGAGGTGGAATGCCATCACCACGAAGTGGCCACCGGCGGCCAGACGGAAATCGACCTCAAGTTCAACAAGCTGGTGCGCTCGGCTGACAACATGATGCTTTACAAGTACATCGTGAAAAATGTGGCCAACCAGCACGGCAAGACCGTCACCTTCATGCCCAAGCCGCTCTTCAATGACAATGGAAGCGGCATGCACACGCACCAGTCGCTGTGGAAAGATGGCAAGCCGCTCTTCGCCGGTGACGGCTACGCGGGCCTTTCCCAGACAGCGTTGTGGTACATCGGCGGACTCATCAAGCATGGCCCCGCTCTTTCCGCCATCATTGCTCCTACCACAAACTCCTACAAAAGGCTGGTGCCGGGGTTTGAAGCGCCGGTCAATCTGGCTTATTCCCGCCGGAACCGTTCCGCGGCGTGCCGCATCCCCATGTACTCGGCGTCGCCAAAGGCCAAGCGCGTGGAATTTCGTCCGCCGGACCCAAGTTGCAACCCTTACATCGCTTTTGCGGCCATGATGATGGCCGGACTTGACGGTATTGAGAACAAAACCGATCCCGGCCAGCCGCTGGATAAGGATATTTATGATCTTGGTCCCGAGGAGCTGGCCAAGGTTCCGTCCATGCCGGGCTCGCTGGATGAAGCGCTGGATTGCCTCGCGCGCGATCATCAGTTTCTGCTGAAAGGGGACGTCTTCACCGAAGACCTGCTCAGCACCTACATCGAGTACAAGCGTGAAAAGGAAGTGGATGCGATGCGCCTTCGCCCGCATCCATATGAGTTCGCGCTGTATTACGACATTTAGAAGCCTGCCCTGGCCTGAATTTGCGATCTTAAAGCGATATGCCTCCCGGGGTGGCGGCGGCACTCGCTATCCCACGTTCCTGTTGGCGGTTGACGGCTTCTATTTGCGCCTCCGTTGTTCCTGGCCCTTCGGGTCGCCTTTGGGGTCGCCTTGCTTACCCTTTTGCGCCTGCCCTGTCCTGCCCTGCCCTCGCGCTGCCGAACCTGCTTGAGAAGCAGATCTCGATTGCTGGGGCGCTGAGCGCACCTGGGGAGCAGGCCGGGGCTGCTGCGGGACAGAACGTACTTGCGGCGCAGGACGGCTCTGTTCACGCCGGCTAGTCTCGGTTCTCTGTCTGGCAGCGCCGGGCTCTACGGTCCTGCCCTGCCGTCCACGAGAAACTGATTCCGGTGCTCGTTGCGCAGGCGTCCTGGGTACTTGCACGTTTCCTCTTTGCGCTGGCTGTTGC
>JBLMYN010000034.1:0-4094 GCA_050258305.1 Actinomycetota bacterium | reverse complement strand
GAGCCGGTCAAAAACGGCCCATGCGCCTCGCGCGGCATACGTCAGAGCTTTTTCTGCATACTTTATGGGCTTGTGCATGTGTGGTTTGCCTCTCCTTGAACGCCAGCTGTCACTTAATATTTGAATTAAGATACCGATCCATTTCTATCTTATTGACCGGACTACGCATTCATAAGAAGGTTTCCCTGAACGGCTGGATTTTGCGTCTCAGCGGTTCTGCGGCGCATTAAACGGAAGCGTCATAATGCGCCTAAGTCATTGGATTTAAAGAGACTAGCAACTCTCACCGGGCGCGCGCACCAGCTCCCTCCAGTCTGCCAACGGATGCTAGAATCGACAATTGCGATGGAACCTGTCCGCACCGGCCTGCGCAACCTCATGAGCGACCTGCTTCGCGCACGACCCGCCGAAGAAGCCGCCCTGCTTGCCTGGCCTCTGGTGTGCGGAAGAGAGGTGGCGGCGCGTACGCGGGCCGCAGATTTCTCCGCGGGGTGCCTGACCGTTGAAGTCTCGGACTTAACCTGGGCCACGCAATTGAAGAATTTCAGCGCCAGATACGTCAGCGGCTTTGAAGCCCTGCTGGGGCCGGTAGTGAAGGAAGTGAAGTTCAAAATAGCAGTTAGCAAATAGCAATTGGCAATTGGCCAAGCCTTTCTGGTCCACGATCTCGTACTCGCGTAGCGGGATTCATCGGGTTCAGATTTTGGCTAATCGCCAACTGCTGATTGCCTGTTGCTGAAATGCGAATCACTGACAAAGATGTCGCCTACGTTGCCGATCTGGCCAACCTCGAACTCACACCCGAGGAGCGCGCCCGCATGGTCAAGGACCTGGATTCCATTCTCAGCTACATTGACCGGCTCAATGAGCTCGATACGTCCAGTGTTCCACCGATGACGCACGTATTGGCGAGCACCCCAGAGGCAGAATCTTCCGGCAGCAACGCGCCGGCTCCTGCATGGCGACAAGATTTGCCGCGGCCTTCTCTGCCACATGATGAGGCGCTCAGGAACGCACCGGCTAAAGACAGGGATTTTTTTAAGGTACCGAAGGTGATAGAAAGATGAGCACTCAGCAATCAGCATTCAGCACTCAGCCAGCAGCGGCCCATCTCCTTCATTTGAGACTCAATCACCCAATCACGGGATCACCCGATCACCCGATTATTTCAGCCGCCTGAACGAGCATGGATCTTTCCACCCTCACCGTCGCCTCCACCATTACCGCCATCGCGGAGAAGCAGTTCACCGCGACCCGGCTGGTGGAGGATTTTTATAGCAAGATCAAGGCTGAAGATGGCGACATTCACGCCTATCTCACACTTAGTCAAGATCGCGCCTTTGCGCAGGCCAAACGCATCGACGATCTGGCCGGCCGCGGCGATCGCCTGCCTTCCCTGGCCGGCTTGCCGGTTGCGATCAAGGACGTGATGGTTACACGCGGCGTGCGCTCCACCGCCGGGTCAAAACTTCTGGACAATTTCATTCCCCCCTATGACTGCACAGCGGTGGCCCGCCTGGAAGCAGCAGGCGCTATCGTACTGGGCAAGACCAATTGTGATGAGTTCGCCATGGGCTCATCGAATGAGAACTCAGCCTACGGCCCCGTGCGCAATCCGCGCGACAACAGCCGGGTTCCGGGAGGCTCCAGCGGCGGCTCGGCCGCAGTGGTTGCCGCAGGCACGGCCGTGGCTTCACTCGGGTCCGATACAGGCGGTTCCATCCGCCAGCCGGCATCATTTTGCGGTGTGGTTGGCCTCATGCCCACGTACGGCCGCGTGTCGCGCTATGGTTTGATTGCCTTTGCTTCTTCGCTCGACCACATCGGGCCTTTTACGAAGACAGTAAAGGACGCCGCCATTCTTCTGAACGTAATCGCCGGCCGGGATCCCATGGATTCAACTTCAGCCGATGTTCCCGTTCCGGATTACGTGCAGGAAATCGGGAAGCCGGTACGAGGAATGAAGCTGGGAATTCCAAAAGAATACTTTGCTGAAGGTCTCGATGCTGAGGTTCGCGCGGCCGTGGAATCTGCTATTCAGCTTCTGGAGCAAGCTGGTGCGGAGATTGTTCACATTTCGCTTCCGCACACTGGCTATGCCATACCCACCTATTACGTCATCGCCACAGCCGAGGCCTCCGCCAACCTGGCCCGCTATGATGGCGTGCGCTATGGCTACCGTTCGCCGAACACGCGCACGCTTTCTGAAATGTACCGCAGGACGCGCGACGAAGGCTTCGGGCCCGAGGTCAAGCGCCGCATCATGCTGGGAACGTATGCGCTCAGCTCCGGCTATTACGACGCTTACTATCTGAAGGCGCAGAAAGTCCGCACTCTGCTGGCCCGCGATTTTCAGGAAGCCTTCACGAAAGTCGACGCCATCCTGACACCCACCGCGCCCACAGCGGCGTTCAAGCTGGGGGAAAAATCAGACGATCCTCTCTCCATGTATCTCGCCGACATCTACACGGTCACGGCCGATCTGGCCGGCGTCCCGGGAATCAGCGTGCCCTGCGGAAAGACGAAAACAGGCCTGCCCATTGGGTTGCAGATTCTGGGCAGACACTTCGATGAAGGCACAATCCTGAGGATTGCGCATGTGGTTGAACACGAAGCCAGCTCATCGCCAGCGTAAGATTCTTCTCGAACGGCCAATCCGGATTCCCGGGAATCGGAAAGGCCGGAGCGCTCGGCCCCGGCCTTTTCGAAAAAACAGCAGGCTACCTGACCAGCAGCGTTCTGGAAAGGTAATCGCTCAAACTGAGTGTGATCAGGATCATCAACCAGAAGAAGCCCGCAGATATCGTGACCTTGGTGAGCCGGTCACTGTAGCGCACGTGCATGAAAAAGAGGATCACCAGCGTGGCCTTGGTGCAGGCGATGGCGAGGGCCACGATGGGATTGAAAATCCCCAGATCCACAAAGGCAATGGCCCAGGTACTGACGGTAAGGACGGCCAGCAGACCAAAGATCAGCAGGTAAAGCATGGGAGTTGGATGCGCGTGCTCAGCCATATCTGGAATCCTTTATGCCGCACCTTTGTGGCGGCTGATTAAATACAACAGCGGGAACAGATAAATCCACACAATATCGACAAAGTGCCAGTAAAGCCCGCCCAGCTCCATGGGAGTGTAATACTCTCCCGTGAAATCACCACGTTTGGCGCGGAGCAGAAGCCATGTCAGCAGGCCCATGCCGATGATCATGTGAAAGGCATGCAGGCCGGTCATGAGGAAGTAGAAGGAAAAGAAAATTTCCGTCTGCCGCGCGGTCTGCTCCGCGGAGGCCAGGGGCTCGGTGACGCCGGCTTCGCGGTCGTGCGCAATGATCTCCTCTGCAATGTTGCCAAGGCCGGGCTCCCGCACGGAGCATCCGCCCCAGGCGTTAAATCCTTTTCCAATCACATGGCCGGGTATGTGGCACTCGTTGTATTTGTCGTAGTACTCCTTGGCCTTGATCAACAGGAAGACTGACCCGAAGATCATGGTCAGGATCAGAAAGCCAACCTGTGCCTTTCGCTTTCCGCCCTGGCTGGCCCAGACCGCCATGGCCATGGTGAAGCTGGAGGCAATCAGCACCAGCGTATTGGTAAAGCCCCAGGAGACGCTGATGCTGGTGCTGCCGGCGACAAACGCGGGGTAATACTTGATCCGGTAGATCAGGTATGCGGTAAACAGACCCCCGAACATCATGATTTCCGTCAGCAGGAACACCCACATTCCAAAGGTGGAAGCGCCCTGCTGCTGGGCCATGCTGTCAAACTGATGGGCCAGCGCCGGATGATGCTCAGTCGTAGTTGTCTGGCTAGTGGACAACGGTTACCTCCTGCTCGGACCCGTAATTGTACGGCGGCGTGGTCACAACCGGAATTTCATGGAAATTGTGAGTAGGCGGCGGCGAGGTTGTCTGCCATTCCAGTCCTGTGGCCCTCCATGGATTATCGCCGGCAATGGCGCCATATTTCAGCGACCACAGGAAATAGATCGCCGGAAGAAGAAATCCGACAGCCAGCACTGAGGCTCCGGCGCTGGAAAGCACGTTCAGCACCTGGAACTCAGGCGGATACGCGTGGTAGCGCCGCGGCATACCCAAGT
>JBLMYN010000033.1:0-3907 GCA_050258305.1 Actinomycetota bacterium | reverse complement strand
AGCACTGATTCCGCCTGATCCAGAATCCGGGCGGCCTCGCGTTCATGGCCTTTCTGGAAGAGCAGCCAGCTTTCCAGCACGCGCATGACAGCGGCCATTTTAGGAAATCCCAGAACCATGGCCAGTTCGCGGCCCACGCCGGCCCGCTTCAATGCTTCGTCATACTCGCCTTTTTTCCGGTGGCAGCGGGCGTTCCAGAAATGGGCGATAGCCACTACTTCCTTGTCTTCGATTTCCTCCTGCAGCATCAGCACCAGTTCAAACTGGCGCAGGGCTTCGTCGGGGTGATCGCGCAAAAGCGCCAGCAGCCCCTCTGCCATGCGGAGGTGCACATAATCGGAGACCGAGAACCTCCCCCGCTTCTCCCGCGGGAAGCGTTGAAGGAGCTGTTCGATCAATTCCGGCCCGGCGTACCCAATGTCCACCCATTGCGCTACCGCTCCAAGCAGGGGCGCCGCGTTTTTCTGTGTGGGATCCAGCACCGCAAAAAGGTGCGCATTTGCGTCCAGCAGGGCGATGCCGCTGGATACCTGGCGTGTTACAAGGTTCCGCCGCAGCTCCTGCAAAAGGGAGTCGGGAATATCATGCACCGGCCGGGCCTGTGGAGTGATGGCCACGCGTGCATCATAGCGGGAGAGGTGCCTCAGGACAACTCACATTGCAAACACTGCCGTACCGGCCTGCAGGTCGGCACGGGTGGCAAGCCCGGACCCTTCCGTTTTGTCCAAGTCGTCCGAATCGGACTACCGTATTTGTATCTCGCTCCTGCAATGCAGTCTAATCAAACTTGCGGAGCCAAACCCGGGTTCCGCCCACAAAACAGCAGGAGGGCAATCTCCCCGTGCAAAAACGCAACGAACAGCAACTCGAAGTGCTCTGGAACAACGACGCCCGCTGGAAGGGCATTACGCGTCCTTACACCGCCAAAGACGTGGTGCGGCTGCGCGGCTCCATCCAGATTGAATACACCCTGGCGCGAATCGGCGCCGAGCGGCTGTGGAAGCTTTTCCACGAAGACGAATACGTTTCCGCCCTGGGCGCGCTCACCGGCAACCAGGCGCTGCAGCAGGTGCAGGCCGGGCTCAAGTCGATTTACCTGAGCGGCTGGCAGGTCGCAGGCGATGCCAATCTCGCCGGGCAAATGTATCCCGACCAGAGCCTGTATCCCTCAAACAGCGTCCCTGCCGTGGTGAAAGAGATCAACAACGCATTCCTGCGCGCCGACCAGATCAATCACGCGGAAGGGAAGAACGGAATTTACTGGTTCGCGCCCATCGTGGCCGATGCCGAAGCGGGCTTCGGAGGCTCGCTGAATGCTTTTGAACTGATGAAATCCATGATCGAAGCGGGCGCAGCCGGTGTCCACTTTGAGGACCAGCTTGCTTCGGCGAAAAAGTGCGGACATCTGGGGGGTAAAGTCCTGGTGCCGGCGCACGAGTTCGTGCAGAAGCTGGTTGCCGCCCGGCTGGCCGCTGACATCCTCAATGTTCCGACGGTCCTGATTGCGCGCACTGACGCCAACGGAGCGCGTCTTTTGACCAGTGACAGTGATATCCGCGATCGCGAATTTGTCACCGGCGAGCGCACCCCGGATGGCTTCCTGCGCTACAAAGGCGGCCTGGATGCCGCCATCAGCCGCGGCCTGATCTACGCTCCTTATGTGGACATGTTGTGGTGCGAAACGGCAGAGCCGAACCTGGAAGAGGCGCGCCGGTTTGCCGAGGGCATCCGGTCTAAATTCCCCGGCAAGATGCTGGCGTACAACTGCTCGCCATCGTTCCACTGGAAGCGCAAGCTGGACGATGCCACCATCGCGAAGTTCCAGCGCGAACTGGCCGCCATGGGATACAAGTTCCAGTTCGTGACGCTGGCCGGTTTCCACGCGCTGAACAACAGCATGTTCGAACTGGCGCACAGCTTCGCCAAAGAGGGAATGACCGCCTACTCTCGCCTGCAGGAAAAAGAGTTCGCCAACGCGGAACAGGGGTACACGGCGGTCCGCCACCAGCGCTTCGTCGGAACGGGCTATTTCGATGAGATCGCCCAAACGCTCGGGCAGTCGTCCATCGTGGCTCTGGAAGGTTCGACGGAAAACGAGCAGTTCGATGTTGAAGAGCCCGCGGCAACGTTGCACAAAGTCAACGGCCACGCCGGTCTGGAACAACAAGCGGTCTAAGCTCGCTCAACCTGCTGTCAATGGGTGAAGGCCCTCCGGTCTTGCGGCCGGAGGGCCTTTTTTCCGTTCTTTAAGGCAAAAGGCCTGAAGAGCACAGATTTATCCGACTTTGTGTTTTGCGAGTGTTTCCACCAGCAACTTCGTGTCGTCAGAGATGATTGCGTCGACGCCCAGCGCGGCGGCGCGCAGCATACGGCGAGGCTCATTGACGGTCCAGGTCACAACCTTTTTATTCGCCTCATGGACCTTCTCGACCAGCCGGCGTGTGAGCAGCCGGTAATGCGGAACAACGTAACTCACCGGCAGAGCCCGCCAGCGGCGAAGCTGCCACCGCGTCTTCGCCACAGTACCCAGGACCAGCGACGCGTCGAGCGCATGCAGCCGCCGCACCACTCCCGGCAGGAAGGAAGAAATGAAGTAATCCTTGGGCCGCACGCGCCTGATCGCGGCCACGATGGTCGGCTCGATACCGCGTACTTTCACTTCGATATTGAGAAATTCCTTGCGATACCGATCCAGAACGTCTTCGAGCGACGGAGGCATGCCGTCAGATGCATGGCAACTCTCTTGAATCCTCCTGAGGGTGTGCCTGCGCAGGACAAGCCGGTTCAGTTTGGGATCGTGGCACAGAATCGTATGGCGGTCGCGCGTACAGCGCACGTCAAATTCGAATCCATCGGCGCCATGGCGAAGCGCAAGGTCAAATGCAGCCAAAGTATTTTCAGGCGCATAATGACTCGCGCCGCGATGTCCGAGAAGTAGCGGATGTGACGGCAAAGAAGGTTTCTAATCGAGTTCAAAATCGCGGATACGAGGCCCTTCATCCGGCGTTTCTTTCGCCTTCTTCACGGCCTCCTGAAATTTCTTCTCAAGCAGGGTGGCCTTGTTTTTTTCGGCGTCGACAGCCTGGCGGAAGAGGGATTCCTTGCGGCCTTCCTGCTCACGCATGGCCTTGGCTGCAGCGTCAAAATCAGAAAACGTTTTGGGCTTGATCGGGGCGACATGCGAGATCACCGCCCGCGTGGCCGGATCTACCTTTAAGGTAGCACCGCAGCAGGGGCAGCCAACTTCAAAGGGTTCAGGTGACGACTTTGCCATACCCGATTGTAAGCCGGTTCCGGGCTGTGGGCCAATAGAGCGACTAAGGTTCTGGTCTGCTAGAATTTATCGAGGTTGAAAGTATGACTCCCCTCGGCTATTTCACTGATGTCCCCACCGCCGTTGAAGAAATCCGGGCCGGGCGCATGATCGTCGTGGTGGATGACGAAGATCGCGAGAACGAAGGCGATCTCACCCTGGCGGCCGAGAAGGTCACCCCGGAAGCCATCAACTTTATGGCCAGGTACGGCCGTGGCCTGATCTGCCTGGCCATGACCACCGAGCGGCTCGATTACCTGCGCATCGGCCCCATGACGCGGGAGAATACCTCGCCCTACGGCACCGCATTCTACGAAAGCGTTGAAGCGCGCGAGGGCGTGACTACGGGAATTTCCGCCCATGATCGCGCGCGTACCATTCAAGTAGCCATTGATCCGGCGAGCCGGGCGGCTGATCTCGTCCGCCCCGGACACGTGTTTCCGCTTTGCGCCCGAAAAGGCGGCGTGCTGGTTCGCGCCGGGCAGACAGAGGCTTCCGTGGACCTGGCCCGCATGGCCGGGCTCATCCCCGCGGGAGTGATCTGCGAGATCATGAATGAAGATGGCACCATGGCGCGCGTGCCGGACCTGATTG
>JBLMYN010000032.1:0-4971 GCA_050258305.1 Actinomycetota bacterium | reverse complement strand
CACGCCATTCGTGCAGCGAGGCTTCAAGGTCTTCTCCCAATGCCTCTGAGGGATGGAGGCAAAGGATCCAGTCGTTCGCAGCATCCTGTACATAAGCGCCCTTGTCCACGCCATTCACGGCAGTCACCACCCTGGCGCCGTGTTCACGCGCCACCTTCACTGTATCGTCGGAAGAGCCGTGATCTATTACCACCACTTCGTCACATGCACGCAGTGAGTCGAGGGCACGGCCGAGCTGTAATGCGTCATTCGAAGTATGAATCAGGGCTGTGAGCTTGGTTTTCGCCATCTTGTTTCTTGGATGCAGCCGGAGAAGATGCGTATTCGTAAGCTGTCCGGCAAAGGCAGCGGGTGCAGGATCATCAATCCGCACCCAGCGCTTTTACCAGGGCAATCCGGATGGCAAAATTGTGCTCCGCAGGTACAGAGTGCCGGTAATCGCGGAGTTCAATCCGCAGCGCTGTCAGTTCGGTGAGTTTAAACTCGAGCCCGCCGCCAAAATTGATTGCATTACCCGTGCCAAAAAGGCGTGTGTAACCGCCGGTAAGAAAAGGCATCACGCCGGGATCAGGCCGGTCAGATAGATTGAACTTCCCCAGGTAGTTCAGTGACAGGATGGCAGACCCGGCGGAAAACGAATTTACCGGGCCAATATAACCGCCTTCAAACAGATATCCGACCGGGAACAAGGGATGTGACCGGCTCCAGGGGACCGACTGATCCAGGTCCGCTCCAAACTGGATGGAACCGTGGAGGGCATTGCTGGTGTTGGCGTTCGTGATTCCCGCTCCGCCGAATATCGCCACGTTCGGCAAGCCCGGGTCCGCGGTCTGGGAAAGCGCCGGTGACGCGGCCATCACGAGGAGAGCGCAACAAAGAGATTTCACGATTTGAGATGAGAGTGATGCCCTGCCGCCGTTCCTGTACACGCCTCTATTGTGCCATCCAGCGTTCCCGATCGGTAGGAGGCGGGACCGCACCTGCCCGTCCTCCTGCACCTCTTCGCCGTCCGGTTGCGCGATGGACGGCTGCCATCTAACCTGCGGCGGCGAGTTTGCGCTGGTCCGTCGTACCGTCCCATAAAGGGCCGCAGCTTCTCTCCAGCCCTGATCCAGACCAAAATCTCCGTTTTATTTCTTTTTCGTTGTGGTCTTCCTCCTTCTTGCGGGTGCGTGATGGGTGGCTGGCGCCGGAGCGGAAGCGCAATCGCAATAGCGCAGAGTGCTTACGTGGGTAGCGCCACTCTGGATGACGGTGGTTACAAAAATCCGGTCGTATTCATCCGCCCCGACCGGGGGCACAGTTCCGGCGTTCATTCGCGCGATTATGAACGGCAGCCTGTCACTGTGGCTGACCACCAGAATATTCCCTCCACCGGAATACAGCAGATCCCGGATCAACGTGTTCGGGTCCTTGGCGGGAATGACGGTGGGTTTGATTTTGAGTTCTTTAGCCAGGGCCGCGGCTGTTTCCTGGGTACGCCTGGCATCACTCACATAAATCTGCTTAATGCCAGCGTCCTTGAAAGTCCTGGCCAGGCACTCAGCCCGCTTCTGGCCCGCTGGAGTCAGGGCCGCATCGGGAGCTGAGGATGCCGCTTCAGCATGCCGAACCAGGTACACGATGCGCGTCTCCTGCTGCGCCAGCGCCAGTTGCGAGAGCAACAAGGCGGGAAAAACTACTCGTGTCAATAATCTCATTCTCTTCAGAATCGCCTCCATGATAGTTCTAACGTTTGTATCATTTTGTGCTGATCGGTTTACAGAAAACTCGACTGTTGACAGGGGTATAACTGAGGTACTTGACTAATCAGAGAACGTGGATCACGCGGGAGTTTGCATCAGGTTTTTGCCCTAATTGCTTCAGCGGCCACGGTACTGAAGATAGGCTCAGCCGCTGAAAAACGTGTGCTACTATGGGCACATCGCTCCAGCTCTCAATCAGTTGCTTGCACTTAAAGTTAAGGGAAAGTGTGCCTGACATGATCCGTAATCTTCTCATCATTCTTATTGTTGCGGTAACAAGTCTATTCGCACAGCAGCCGGGGACGGCCCCGTATCCTTCGCCTGCCCCTGGAGTCACTCCTCCAATCCCGGTCCCGGTACAGCCAGAGCCGGTTGCTCCGGATACCCCCGTCATCACCATTCACGGCATCTGCCCCGCCGGCAGGCCCACGGTCGGCAAAAAGACAGATTCCTGCACAGTGGTTCTCACACGCGCTCAGTTTGAAGCCATGGTCGGTGCGATTAACATCACCAACCAGGCCTTCAGTCCCGCGGCGCTTCGCAATCTCGGTGCAAGCTATGTCACTCTTATGGCCCTGGCTGATGCCGGTGAGAAAGCCGGGATGGAAAAAGACCCGCGCTTCCAGGAACTGATGGATGTTGCCCGTACTCGCGCCCTGGCAGAGACCTACCGGCGATACCTGGAGGAGAAATACAACAACCCGTCAGATGCGGACATTGAAGCCTATTACAAACAGAATCCGGCTGAGTTTGAGCTGACACAGATCGAAAGAATCTTCATCCCCAGGGTGAATCCGATTCACTCACAGGACAAGCCGGCCGAATTTGAAAAGAAGGCCCGCGAACTCGCCGGGAAGATCCGGGAGAGAGCCGCGAAAGGTGAGGACATCATGTCACTTCAGGCAGAGGCTTACAAAACTCTGGGTATCCGCATCATGCCTCCGCAAACGGAAATGAACCCGATGCAGGTACGCCGCCTCCAGAAGCCGGTGCAGGCGGACATCGCCGCGCTCAAGCCGGGAGAAGTGACCATGGTTCAGGTAGAGCCCTCCGGCTTCAACATCTACAAATTAAAGACCAAAAGGACTCTTTCCCTGGAGCAGGCAAAGCGGCAGATCATTCGAGAGATTTCTCAGAAGAACGTTGATGCCGCGCTGAAAGCTGCCACCGGGAGCGTGCACACGGATTTTAACGAGCAGTTCTTCAATGTTCGCGGAGTACGCCCGCCTCAGATTCCCGGTATGCCGGTGCGTTCCGGGATGCAGATGAACGGTCCCACACGCGTGCATGCAGTCCAGGCCCCGGCGCACGGATCCGGAAGCAAGAACCTGCCGCCCCGGCAGACGGGGACACCGAAGTAGTCGCCAGGCAGAGCGGCTTTTCCATCTGCTCCTGAAAACTACCGGCGCCCGCGAGAATAATTTTCGGGTCTATGCCGGCCAGAGCGCCGCGGATGCCCTCACTGTAATCCTCAGGGTTCCCATGCATACAGCGGATGCTTTTTGCATATCGGATCTCCTTGCTCCATCCTTCTGGCGATCGCGTCCCGTGAACCTGGCAAGTAGGGTGCCTCACCTCCGCCGGTGACCATCATCACTGCCCGGCGCGCGAAATACAGAAAGACTGTTTACAGGAAGAACCCGTACTGCCCGCGCCTCTGTTCTGAGCAGGCGCAGTGGTCTGCAGAGCGGCGGCTGGCAGCCTGAATTCGAAGGAGGTTTTTATGAACCTCAAAATTGGTACGCGGCAAATCGACGGTGTAACGGTCATCGATTTAAGTGGGCGCATTGTCCTTGGAGACGAGACCGCTTTCTTTCGCCAGACAATTCGCGATACGCTCGCACGGGGAGACAGAAAAATTCTGCTGAACCTGGGTGGAGTGCCTTACATTGACAGTGCGGGAATCGGAGAACTGGCCGGTGCGTTTCTGGCCGTCCGGCGGCAAGGTGGAGAACTGAAGCTCCTGAACCTTACAAAAAAAGTGCACGACGTGGTTCAGATCGTGAAGCTCGGATCCATCTTTGAGATTTGCGAAAACGAGACTGCCGCACTCGAATCCTTTGCGGGGAAACCCGGCCAGGCAGGAACTCGCGCGGCATAACTGAACCTCATGCTGCTCATTGCCGGAGCACTTGCCGGCAAAAAGCCGGGGTAGCCCTTGGCGCCCCGGCTTTCTTGTTCACTGTGGTTTTACTCGCACCTGGCCCGTCGCTGCCGGGTTGGAGCTGTCTGTTCCATCAAAGCTGACATATCCAGTCGCCAAAAGGGTCGTTTGGGCGGAGACGATCGGGGCAATGTAATTCACGTTCACCTGCAGTTGTGTCACAGTGGTGCTGCTGCCGCTGCCGCCTCCGGAAGAACCACCCAGATAATCGATATTGCAAAACACGATGTTGGTACCCGGATCCCCGGGTAAGGGGGCGCCGCAGGAAACGGGATCTGTGCTGTTGGAGCCCGCAACAGATGCGGAAAGTATGCTCATGCGATTGTCAATCGCCATGGCGAAGACCAACTGATTGGCCGCGACCGGGTTTGAGTTCTGCAAAGTCCAACTGAGCGTTCCGGAGCGCCCGCCAACCAGGTCCTTGGGTGTGGGATTGGCTGAAAGCGAAATGGAAACCAAGGTTGTTCCCGCCGGCGGATTGCCGTGTACCGTGGTCCGTTGCGCAGGCGCGGTGGAGAATGAGGCGCCGCTGCCATCGAAGCCGCTGGCCGAGGATGAAAATGTGATGTCTCCGCCGACCATCTGCGCCGCAACGTCAATTGTGCTCGACGCTCCGGGGTTCAGGCTGCCGATGGAGCAGCTCAAAGCAGTCACTGCCAGACCCCCAGGGTCGCACGTTCCCTGGCTGGCTTGTGCGGCGATCAGGTGCGAGCCATCGGTCGCGCCGAGCACATGGCTCACAACGATGCTGGAGGCTATCGCCTGTGAAGTGTTGGTTACGGTGACCTTATAGCTCGGGACCGCCGGGGTGTCTTTGAACGCGTATGGACCGGAGACCGTGATTGCCACTGGCGCGGTCTGGGCAAAGCATACGGTTGCAGCGATTGTCAGCAGTACCAGCAGGCAGGATGCCGTGCGGGTTGCAAAAGTTAAAAATGGCAGGAGCGCTGTTTTAGAGAACAGAGTTCGGGGGTTCATTGTGCCTTCCTCGTCTCGCAAATAGGTTGCGAGCGCTTTATTGCAGATTTCAGAAAGGCATCATCCGAGTTGTTGACTGCATGC
>JBLMYN010000031.1:0-25346 GCA_050258305.1 Actinomycetota bacterium | reverse complement strand
ATACACCATGCCGGAACTTGCCGAACTCGGCGTTTCCTGGGTGTGGATGGGTTTGGAATCTCCTAACGCGGGCTATAGCAAGCTTCAGGGAACCGACCTGCGGCAACTTACGCGGGAGCTTCGCGAACATGGCATACGAGTGCAGGGCTCGACGATCATCGGACTAGAGCACCACACGCCAGACAACATTCTGGAGGAAATCGAATCGGCGGTCAGCTACCAGACCGACTTCCACCAGTTCATGCTCTATACGCCGGTTCCCGGCACTCCGCTTTACCAGGAAATGGCCGACCAGGGCCGTCTGCTGACGGTTGACCTGGCGGATGTCCATGGGCAGTACAAATTCAACTTCCGGCACGCTGCAATCTCCCGCGACGATTCCAAGAGCTTCCTGGATTGGGCGTTCTGGCGCGATTTCGAGCGTAATGGGCCGAGTCTTTATCGCATGTGCCAGACCATGCTCCAGGGCTGGCAGCGCTATAAGGACCACCCTGATGCACGAGTCCGGAAGCGGTTTGCGCGGCAGATGAAAAAGCTCGGCGGCGCCTACAATGCGGCGCTCTGGGTGATGGAGCGGGAATTCAGGAAAGTCAATCGCAGCGTCAGTGAGCAGATTCACAAGCTGCGTCGCGAAGTTGAGAAGGAATTCCCGGTCGCCCACCTCACGGCTGCATCCCTGGGGCCTGTCTTGCTGTGGTCTACACGCCGGGAGGAAAAGCGGCTGGCGGCAGGATGGACCTATGAACCCCCAACTTTTGTGGAGCGCCGCAATTGGAGTTCGGCTTCTTAGCCCTCCGGCCTCCTCGCATATCGCTCACGTGAGCCGCGAAGGATGGACTGGATAAGGGGAAAAGGAGTCTCATCCGCGTCCTTCCGCGCAAATCTACGCTACGCTTTTCCGAGCACGACGGTGACGTCCGTCCCTCACTTTGCCGTTTTCTCTGCGATGAAAGCGCACACGCCGGTCGTGAACCCGGGCTGAAACACACACCCGCAGCCCAAAATGTTGGGGCAAGCTACTTTCTTGGTGCAGAAGCCGCGGCACGTAGTGCTCTGTGCGGTCAGCGATAGCTGGTGCGCGGAAACAGTTCCCGCGCCCAGAGCGGCCGTAACCATGGCTGTAAGCAGGATGGTTTTGAATCTCTTCTTCATAACTCCTCCGGTCTAAGAACCCTGATGATGATCAAAATTTTGCGAAGCAGGTTTGCTGCGCTTGTGCGTTGCTTCAGCTCGGCCGCGACCGAGCCATTCAGCACTCCCGTCCATACTTTCTCAACTTTTCCGGCGCTGTTCCCAGAATTGTCTGCGGCGCGACAGCCTGTGATGGCAAAACTCCACTTCATTGTGTCCTATTCCGCAGGCATCATGAGCCGCTTCGGATGGATTCTAGCAAGGCTACGAAAGTGCAGCGCCGCGCGGAAGGAAATTGTTTGAGCACCGTTCCACATCGGCACAACGCGAGTTCCATAACGGGAACGTCAGGAGAATGCTTTTAGCCGGGGACGGAGCAGGTTCCCGGTAATCAAGCTATACTTCCCGCAAGAAAGAATCCGTGACATGACCAACGAAACAGATAATCGAGTACTGGGCAGAAAAGGCGCGAGAACGCTATCCAATCAGGAACTGCTACTGGTAGCTGGTGGAACCACCTTGATCACACAATTTCCCACTGGCTATCCTGACATCCTGGCCGACACATAAAAACTGTGCCCGCTCTTTAAATTTCATGAGTCAAGCGGAAAAAGGCGACAGCCATCTGCCCCCTTTTGTTTCTTACGCACCGCTGAACGGGTTGCGAAAAAGACTCAGGCTTGAAAACAAATTGGTTTTGCAGTGTTCCCGGGCCCGATCGTCGCTGCGGGCCTTTCCTGTGGTTGCACCGACATGCAGCGGGTGGAAAGCCTTCGCGGCCTCGTGTAGGATTGCCGTTTATCTTTATATCTTTGAGCGTTGCAGGCGCGCTGCAGCAGAAAAAGAGTGTGCCGTCGGGCGCGGGAGGGGAACCGTGGCAAAGCGAAAAGCTGTGACAAAACATAAATCGGTGGCAAAGCTTAAACCTGCCGCGAAGCGTAAGGCTGTGACAAAGCCTAAGGCTGCAGCAAACCGAAAAGCTGTCACAAAGCGCAAGGCGGTGGCAAAAAGGAATCCTGCGGCACGACAGAAGGCTGTCGGGAGTCGCAAAGCTAAGAACGACCGGGAAACGAGAAGCGCCGAAGACAGGATTGAAGAGTTAAAGCGCCGCGCCAAAGAGCTCTCCGGCGGCGAGATGCAGGTTGAGAGCATGGACGATATCCCGGAGGAGACGGAAGAGACATTCTGGAACTATGTGGTGGAGTATGAGGAAGCGCCGTGGACGACCAATTTCCAGCAGCTTGAGAATGCGGGCGTGGCCCTCCCGGGGCCGGAGTCGCTCAACGATGAGGAGCTGACGGCGAAGCTCTGGGAGGTGATCCAGAAGCTGGCGCTGCTTCATGTCTATATCGAGCAGACAGATCATTTGAGCGACCGCGAGCTCTATAGCCATCTCTGGACCGATTCCCTGCGGGAGGAAACCAAGGCAATGGCGCTGGCCGCCGGCGGCGCCTGGCATATTCAAATCCTCGGCGGATGCAGCGAGGAAGATAACCAGCTCTATCTGAAGTATTACGCGGACGAAGACTGGCGCCGGCAATGGCACAAGGATTTTCCCAGCGATCCGATTCCCGCACACGTCGACCCGCCTTACGACCGCGACCGCTTGCTGCCCAAGCCGAATTACGATGAGCCCACCGGCGGCAAGCCAAACTAAGCCGCCAATTGAAGTGGCAACTCTATGGTTGATTGGAACAACATGTTGCGCACTTTCAGGTTGGAGGAGGACTAACGAATGGATGTGCATCCCCCGCATGGTGCAATTCATGGCTGGCGCGATTTCTTTGTTCATTTAATCGTCATCACACTGGGTCTGCTGATCGCCCTGGGGTTGGAAGGCATTGTGGAATGGGGGCACGACAAGCACCTTGTCCACACTGCGGAAGCCAACCTGAGAGCTGAATTGCAGGCAAACCGAAAGACTCTGGCCGACGACTTGAGATTCCTGGATGAAGGCCAAAAGCTGATGGAATCCAACTTATCAATTTTGTCAACGTACAAAACGAATCATGCAAGAGGGGAATTAAGATTCAATTGGATATGGAACAGTCCCTCCAGCGCCGCATGGGATACGGCCCGGAATACCGGCGCAGTCGCTCTCATGAACTACCAGGACGCAGAAACCTATTCGGATATCTATAGGCAACAGGCCTCGGTGGCCACACAGGCAGGCTCCTTTATTCGCGACATCTATAAAACAGCAGCCCCGTTGGAGGGAGGACAGAAATTCAGCGAGCTGAAGCCTGCACAGGTCGATGCGATGATCACGAACGCCCAGCAAACAATCGCAGACTTGAAGTTCCTGCGCGACCTGAGCGAAAGCCTGGAAAGACTGTACGAGAGAGCGCCAAAATAGATTTTCGGGTGTTTCATCCGCTGAGCGAACTTCAGAGCCAGCCCTTTTCGCGGGCAATCCGCGCTGCTTCCACCCGGTTTGCGGCTCCTACCTTGCTGATGGCTTCAGAGAGGTAGTTTCGGACTGTTCCATCACTCAGGCCGATGCTCGCGGCTATATCAGCCGTGGCCATGCCTTCGGAGGCGAGTCGCAGCACCTGGCGCTCGCGATCAGTCAATGGGTCAGCTTCCGTCCAGGCTTCGCTGGCGAGTTCCGGGTCAATGACTCGCAATCCACGATGGACCCGGCGCACAGCATCAGCAAGTTTTTCGGCCGGCATGTCTTTGAGAAGGTAGGCGGAGGCTCCGGCTTCAAGGGCGCGGCGCAGGTAGCCGGGGCGCGCGAACGTGGTGAGGATAATGACGCGCGTGCGCTGGTTGCGGCGCTTGATCTCTGCTGCGGTTTCCAGCCCCGAAAGTTCGGGCATTTCGATATCGGTGATCAGGACGTCAGGGTGCTGCTGCGCTACTGCTTCCAGCGCGAGTTTCCCGTTGCGAGCGCTTGCCACTACCTTGATATCGGTTTCGAGTTCCAGCAATGCAACCAGGGCGCCGAGAACCATCGCCTGGTCCTCGGCTATGATGACGCGAATCGGCTCCCGGCCGGCGGCGCTCACGAGCTGTTTTCTCCGTTGCTCAATGGCAGGGACACAGCAAGGCTGCAGCCCTCGCCCACGCGGCGAGTGACGCTGCCGCCCAGAGCCCTGGCGCGTTCACGCATCCCGCGCAATCCATTGCCCTCCTGATCGTCTCCGCCGCGGCCATTGTCCGTTACCTCCATCGCGCACTGGCCATTTGTCACGTGCAGGCGAATCCTGCAGGTGGTGGCGTTGGCGTGGCGCACAACATTGGTTACGGCCTCGCGCAACGCAAGCGCCATGGCGTTCTCCTGCGGAGCGGGGAGAGCAATGGGGTCAGCCTCACAATCCACTGCGACGCCCGCTGTCTCCAGGGCGGCCCGGGCGCGGGCGATCTCCGCTGCCAGATTGCCCGTACGGTACCCGCGAACTGCCTGCCGCACTTCGAGAAGCGCGTCGCGCGAGACGCGCTCCAAATCGCGAATCTCCAGCCTGGCGCGAGCCGCATCAACATCGAGCAGTTTGCCGGCCAGTTCGGACTTGAGCACGATGAGCGACAAGGTATGTCCGAGCAGATCATGCAGGTCGCGTGCGATGCGCTCACGTTCGGCAACTTTGGCAAGACGCTCAATTTCGTCGTAGGCAAGCTTCAGCTTCGCGTTGGCACTCTTCCGCTGAGCTGCGTGGATGTTCATGGCCCCTATGAAGACACACAGCACGGTCGTGGGAATCCAGAACCACCCGGGCAGGCGCAACAGGAACGACTCGAGCCCAAGGATTCCTACGATCGTGCCGATGGTCGCCCAGGCAAATCCCGGTGTTCCGGCAAACGCCGCGGCTGCGGCCGCATAAATAAAGAAGACCGAAGCTCCCGGATTCCACGCTGCATACATCACGCCCAGGGCAGCCATTCCCGCTACGGCCCAGAGCGTCTTAGCTCCGCGGAGCCAGTAGGATGAGAAATAAAGAGGCAAAAAGACCGCAATGCATAAGCCGGTCAGCAGCCACTTCAAAGGGCTTGCCTGTGTCGTCAGCGGATTTATCAGAAAGAAAGATAGATAGAGCAAATGCCCGTAAGGCAGCCAGCCGATGTCCTTGTCGTCGGGAAGAAGGCGCATTGCTACCCCTCATTTTAGCCGTAAGTTTTTTGTTCGTCGCGCTGAAAGCCCAGCCAGGCCAGGCCGATGCCAATCATCGTGGCGCCCGCAAGCCCCATCAGGTGTCCCATGACGGTGCCTTGACCGTACCCGAGCACCATGAGCGCCAGCTGGCCAAGATGGTAAGGCGGCAACAGCGGCGCCATCTTCTGCAGGAAGTGCGGCAGCATGTTCACGGGCAGCCACAGGCCGGAACAGAATGACAGCGGCAGGTAGAGAAGGTTTACGATTGCCGGGGCCGAATTTGGACCCGCGAAGTACGCGATAGCGAGCCCCAGAGCGCAGAATGGAATGGAACCCAGCACAAGCACCACAAGAAGACCGCTTGCCTGAAGCAGCGAAAGGCGCACCCCGCCTGCGGTAACTCCCACAGCAATGAGTGAGAGGACAATGACCAGGCTGAACGCCGTGCATGTGAACAGCTTGGCAACAAAATACGCAGACGGCGGCATGGGGCTGGCGCGCTTTACCTGCAGCCATCCCTGGCCGCGCTCGACAGCCACTCCCACACCGAAGCCGAAAAGAGAGGCTCCGATAACTCCGAATGCGCCGTAGCTTCCCAGCAGGTAACGCGCGACCTGCGGCCCCTGGCCACCCTGTTTCCCGAATATCACTCCGAACAACACGTAAAACATGACGGGAAACGCAATGCTCGCGACCGAATACATGGGAAGCCGCAGCATCTTCAGCAGATCAAAGCGCGCCTCATTCACGTACGCGCGCCAGGGCGACGAGGCGCGGGGCGCAGCGAGTTTTGCAACCAGACCGGCGGACGTACTCATTGATACACCTCCTGGGTTAATTTCGGGTTCACTTCGGAACGAGTGAGGGCAAGAAATGCGTCATCAAGGCTCGTGCTGCTGATTTCGATCCCGGAGAGTGACGGGTCACGCGCGAGCAGTTGGCGGATGACAACATCGGGATCCGAGGCGCGAATTTCGAGCGCGCCGCGATTCTCGCGGGCCGAGAGCACTTCGGGCAGGAGTTCAATATCGGCGGCGGTGAGGGCGGTGACACATCGAATCAGTCTGCCTCCGATACTGGCTTTGATCTCCGGTGGCGTGCCCTGCGCAATAATCGAGCCATGATTGATGACGAGGATTTCGTCGGACAACGCGTCGGCTTCTTCGAGATAGTGGGTGGTCAGTACAACCGTCTTGCCCCGCATCACAAGATCACGAATCCGCTCCCAGAGCGCGTGACGCGCTTCCACATCAAGGCCCACGGTTGGTTCGTCCAGCAGGAGCAGGTCAGGATTGCCACAGAGGGCCAGCGCGAACAGCACGCGCTGTTTCTGCCCGCCCGACAACTCGCCGAACAGCCTTCCCGCTACGCTCTCCAGGCCGGCCCAGGCGAGCGAGTCCGCCAGCGTGAGCGGCTGGGGATAATAACTGGAAAAGAGTTGAATGTGCTCACGCACGCGCAGCGTTTCCGGCACTTTGGCCACCTGCAGCATGGCGCCCATGCGCATCCGTGTGCTTGCCTTGCGCGGATCTGCTCCAAAAACCGCAACGGTTCCGCTGGTTGGGCGCGTCATGCCGAGCAGCAATCTCACCAGCGTTGTCTTGCCGGCGCCATTGGGGCCAAGCAGGCCTATCACGCGGCCCGGAGCTATTGTGAGGTCAAGGCTCCTCAAAGCCGTGATTTCGCCGAACCTCTTGGTGACCCGTTCCACTTCAGCCACCACATCTTTGTTGTGCGTCATTGTCCGCCTCCCTTGCTGTTTCAGGCTGGGAACATCATGCGGAATGTGGCGGCCTGCAGGTAGTGGCGAACGTCATAGGGTATCTATGACATTCGTCATATCAAAACTCACCCGGGCAAGTTCGGAGGGTAAAAGCCAAAGTCGGACACAACCGGAGAACTGGGGAACTAATGAGTAGTCTGGCGGCTGTCTGACCTCACTCCCAAGATCGAAGCGGCGGAAACTTTGCCGGCGGGCGGCGGTGGTGCGTCGCCTGTTCGTAGGCGTAGGCGTATTTGATCAGCGCGCCTTCGCTGAATGCTCTGCCCAGGAACGTCAGCCCCGCAGGGAGCGAACCGTGAGTAAATCCCATGGGGACAGTAATCGCGGGAAAGCCGGTCTGGGGTGAGAGGATCTGGCTGTTGTCTCCGGCCGGGCTCTGCATATCGCCGACCTTGCGCGGGGGATTGCTCCAGGTGGGATAGATGATGGCGTCCACCTTGGCGCTATCCATGGCGGCCAGCATGGCGTTGCGAAAGGCGATTTTCTTCGGGTTGTGGTACACGTCAAGGCAGGGAGGTTTCTGCGCTTCCGCCGGCGTTTTGGGCTGAATCGCTTCTTTCAAACGCTGTTCAATATAGGGCAGGTACAAGCCTGATTGCACGATCTCCGCCAGTGTTTTATAACGTGCGTTTTGCGCGTGCAGGGCAAGGTAGTGGTTCAGGTCGGCCTGGAAGTCGCCGCACCAGATGTTTTCCGTGAGCTTGTCAAAGTCGGGAATCACGAACGGATCCACAATCTCTGCGCCCTGCGCTTGCAGATCGCGAATGGCCGCTTCTGTCAGCTCCTTGACTTGCGGATCGGTGGTGGGAGTGTCCATGTACTTGCGGAACACGCCAATACGGACACCGCGCAATCCCTTCTTATCGAGAAACTGTGCGTAGCTCTTCGGTATCTTGCCCTGCGAGAGTTTGGTCACCGGATCGGCGGGATCGTAGCCGGCAACCACGTCAAGGAGCGTTGCTGCGTCTTCGACAGTCCGCGCCATGGGCCCGCCCACATCATTGCCCGTATATAAAGGAATGATTCCGTCGCGGCTGGTCAGGCCGATGGTAGGCCGGATGCCTACGAGATCATTGTGTGAAGATGGGCCGCGGATTGAGTTGCCGGTGTCAGTGCCAAGCCCAATCTCGCCGAGGTTCGCGGCCACGGCCGCGCCGGTGCCGCCGCTCGAACCGGCGGGCACCCGCTCCAGATCATAGGGATTGCGGGTAATGCCGCCCATGGAACTCACGGTGACATACGGGCTGAAGGCCCATTCGGCCATGTTGGACTTGGCCAGAATAATGGCGCCTGCCGCGCGAATCTTCTTCACCATGAAGGCGTCCTCGGACGGAACAAAGCTCTTGAGAGCCAGCGATCCCCCCGTGGTTTGCAGGTCTTTTGTGTCGTAGTTGTCCTTCACGATCATGGCGATGCACCCGAGAGGACGAAGCTTTCCTGTGCGTTTGAATTCCCGGTCCTCGCGGTCGGCTTCCTTGAGCGCGTTGGGGTTGACCAGAATCAGCGAATTCAAGCCCGTGGGCTGGTCATAGGCGCTGATGCGGGCGAGATAGGCTTGCACGAGTTCGTGACAGGTAACTCTGCCGGCGCGGATTGCCTTGTGGGTGGCAGCTATGCTGGTCTCAGTCAAGCCAAAGCGGCTGCGGCTGCGCGCCGTGATGAATGGGACGAGAAGCAGGATGAAAATGAAAGTTGTGACGAACCGGTAAAGACGAGTGAAAGCCGCCATCTATGCAGTTCCTTCCCTCAAGGAGGTATGCAAAACGAGTGCTGCTGTGAGTGCAAGGAAAGAATGCTAACACAGGATGCCGTTGACACTCGCCATCGCAGCCGGCTGATCTCAGGGGATGATGACGATTCGGCGGCCCTGCGGATCCTGATCCCATGCGGCTTCGATTGATGCCAGAGGAATACGAGAAGCATCCACACTAAGCTTTCCACTGGCAGCGTAGGCCAGAACCTGATGGACTGCGTTCTTCAGCACCGTGAGATCTGGAATTCCCGCGGTGCCAAGAATCGTGAGTGCGGTGCTGCGCAGTACAGCAGCGGGGAGTGAGATTGTCGCGCCTGCGCTTTCCCCTGCCTGAACGAGGCGAGTCTCAGTTCCAATTGTCGTAAAGTCTCTCTTCGTGATCGCCGCCAGGAGCGCTTCCGTCGGTTGGCCCCACAGGTAGTCCATAACAACCTGGAAGCCGGACTCGCCTGCTTCTCTCAGAATTGATTGCTGAATATTCTCCGCAGGTCTGTCCAGTTGGATGATGCCGTCCGCGCCGAGTTGGAGTAATGAGTCCAGGATTTTTTGATTTCGTCCGGCGGCGATAACCCGCCCGGCGCCCAGCAGTTTGGCTATTGTTACCGCTAATCTTCCCGTGATCCCGGTTGCGCCGAGAACAAGCACATTTTCGCCCGAAGCCAATTTTGCGCGGGAGGAAAGGGCCAGCCATGCGGATACCGCAGGGTTGACAATTGCGGCGGCAACTTCGTCACTCACACCTTCGGGCACTGGAAAAATAAAGGCCTTGGGTACGACGGTGCGCTGCGCCATCGCGCCATAAGGCGGACGGCAGCCCCCGAAGAATACCCGCTGCCCACCATCAAGATGTCCGACCCCGTCAGTACCGCATATCAAGGGAAGTACGCGAGGCGCAGCGTAGTGCGAGCCGCTAGCCATCTGCTTGTCGACAGGTTTGAGTGACGCGGCGTGAACGTGTACAACCACCTCGCTATCGCCGGCAACCGGTTCCGGGAATTGCTCGCAGCGAGGACGGGTTCCGGGATTGTGCAGAACTGCAGCATCCATGGATAGCTTCCGCAGCCTTATTCTCCCGCTTCCACTGTCCGGCTCGGATCGCTCCGGCAGACTTCTGATTGGTCGCGTTCGCTAGGCTATCTTTTCCGCCTGAGCTTCGTACGCACTTGCTTCTTCCAGGAGCGAAATCACACCGGCATCCAGCTTCAGCCTGGTGGCTTCCACCAGTTCGGTCAATTGCTGCATGGTGGTCGCGCTGGCAATGGGCGCGGTTACGCTGGGCCTCGCAATCAGCCAGGCCAGCGCGACCCGTGCCGGCGTCGATCCCACCTCAGCGGCCATATGCTCGAGAGATGCCACGATTCGCAGTCCGCGCTCGTTCAGGTATTTCTGGACGAACTTTCCTCGAGGGCTCTTCTCCAGGTCGGCCTTGGTATGGTATTTCCCCGTAAGGAAACCGCTGGCGAGGGAAAAATACGGAATCACGCCCAGACGTTCCTTCACGCACAGGGGCTCCAGCTTCAGTTCGTAATCGGCGCGATCGTAAAGGTTGTAATTCGGTTGCAGGCTTTCATAGCGCGGGTAGCCGTGCTTCCGGCTCGCATGCAATGACATCTCCAGGCGCTCAGCGGTGAAATTCGAAGCTCCGATCACCCGCACCTTCCCCTGGTTCACCAGCTCAGAGTATGCTTCCAGGGTTTCCTCCACCGGTGTGCCCGGATCGTCGCGGTGCGACTGGTAGAGGTCAATGTAATCCGTCTGCAGGCGGCGCAGAGACTCCTCGACTTCGCTGAGTATGTATGCCTTGGAGAGTCCTTTTCTGCCGCCGACCTCGGAGCCGACCTTGGTGGCGACAATCACCTTCTCGCGGTTGCCGCGCTCCTTCATCCATTTGCCGATGATTTCCTCGGACTCGCCACCCTTGTGGCCCGGTACCCACGTAGAGTAGCTGTCGGCGGTGTCAATGAAATTGAATCCGGCTTCGATAAAGCCATCGAGCAGCTTGAACGAAGTGCTTTCATCCGCGGTCCATCCAAAGATGTTGCCGCCGAAACACAGGGGCGATACTTGAAGGCTGGAATTTCCGAGTCTGCGCTTTTCCATGCGAAGCATCCTCCGTTGACCAACTTCAGATTAGATGGCAGGCCGTGATAGACAGTGTTCTCGCTTTTTTGCAGGCACTACAGCACTCAGCCCGGATACGGCAACCGTGGTGAACAACAAAGTGCCCCCTTCCGCGCTCAGATCACCTCCACCACCAGATTACCCGATTCTGCTACGGGGCTGAATGCTGATTGCTGAGTTTACGGGTTTTTGGGCTTCGGCCGGGCATAGTTCTCCATTTCCGCAGTCCATTTCAGAAAGCGCCCGAGTTGCTTGCGTTCACGAACCAGAAAACCCCAGAACTCAAGGAAGCCGATCTTGTCCATTTTGAGCCCGGAATACGTTTCCATGCGCCAGCGCAGGTAAGGGCTCCGCCAGGGCGCCAGGCGGTGTCCACGTGTCGCATTCCAGAGAAAACGCATGAGTTGTCGCATGTTCCCGTCGATCTCTTGTGGCATACAGCAGGCTAAGTTGCATTCTTTTGTGTCTTTGGCTTCCGGCGATTCATGATCCAACAGTTACATTCACTTCGCTGCCCCGGTCGGCGCCTGCCAGCCTCGCGGCGGATCCCTTGTTGGCGGAAATCTCCAGAAAACCCGAACTGCCGATAATGGCGAACAGTTCCCCCGGCTGCCCGGCCGCGTAACTCGTACACAGCTTATTTACTTCCGCCTTACCTGCGGTAATTTTAAACCCCTGCGAGGAGCTGTCAAAGATTTGGGGAATATCGTCCGGTGTGATGTTCGTGATCAGGTTGCCGAATTTGTCGGTTTTCAGGACCACGCCCTTCCAGGTGTTCGGGCCCGCGGATTTCGGCCTGGGAGCGGCAAAGCGGGCATAGTCGGTGATTTCATCGCCAAACTTGGCGGGCTCAACGCCCTTGCTCAGATAACCGGCCACCGGGGCGAAGACATCCCTGCCATGAAAGGTGTTGCTGACCGGCTGCCGGAAATAATGCTCGGCCGTGATATGCCGCACCGTCACCCGCTCTTCTCGCTCATAGACCAGCGAAAGAACCCCGTTGTCCGGGGCAACGAAGAGGTATTGGCCGGCGTTTACCAGGATGGGGCGGCGCTGTCCTCCGACCCCTGGATCAACCACGACCACGTGGATGGTGTCCGTGGGAAAGTAGCTGTATGCCTGAGCAATGGCCATGGCTCCATCCAGAATGTCAAAGGATTGGACCACGTTGGTGATATCTACGATCCGGGCTGCGGGATTGACGCTGTACACCACTCCCTTCATGGCGCCCACGTAATGTTCGGTCAGGCCGAAATCCGTCGTGAACGTGATCATTCGTTGCGCAGGCACAAGCATTAGCTCCCTTCAACCATAGTTTATGGCAATGGGCCGAAGGTATCGCGCCGGTTTGTATTTAGTCAAGTAAAGGCGCGGGAAAAGGTCTCAGGTGGAGATTGCACCAGTGGCCAACAGCCATAGGCGTTCAAGACATGCACCTTGTTGTGTTCTGAATCCGTAAAATTTTTGCACGTAGCGCTGCCAAACGCCTGTGCTCATTTAAGTTGATTCCTGCTTAAGCGGTTTTGCTTCCGGGAAGAGGCAAGTGGAAGTGTGGTTCCAAGTATTGCAAACATATCCCTCTCGGGGCGAAGCAACTATCTACCTGCGGTGCGTCTGGCCGACTGCCTGCAGTCTTCCTTCAACCACGCGTCGACGAAAGTTCAATTATGTCCGGCCGTTGTCGCGACACTTCGCCCTCGAAGCCGGTTCACACAGTTGCCCTCTCATAAGCACATGGGAGGCAAGAAGCAACCAGATAGGATCGTAGGCCCCGGGCCAGGGTTTTAGTGGAGATATTTCATGGGTAGTACGATGCAGGCAGTTCCTCAGCAGGAGTATTCAGCGTCAGGGCTCTCTCTTTTGATTGTGGATGATGACAACTGGATGAAAGAAGCGTGTAAAGCGGTTGCGGAAAAACTCGGGTTTACGGTTCGTTCCGCCGACAGCGCCGTTACGGCCCTGATGCAAATGGCCACCAGGCCCGCTGACGTCGTGCTGCTTGACCTTCGCCAGACTCAGGCGGAGGCCGTGCGGCTTCTGACCAGGATCAAAAAGCTGCAGCCGCGGTCTGAGGTCGTGGTTATCGGCGCGCAGAACCGAAGCGAGTCTTTGTCTGACCTGCAAAAGAGCGGCGCTTTTGATTTCCTGCACAAGCCATTTACGACTAATGAATTCAGGGCCCTCCTGGAGCGGATGGCGGTGCGCCTGCGTGAGCGCAATTTTGCCGCCATGCACCTCAATCGCAATGGCTCTGCTCTGATCAGCCAGTCTGTTGAAATCCAAAAGCTGACCCGAATGATTCCCCGCGTGGCCTCCAGCAGGCAGCCCCTGCTGATTGTTGGCGAGAGCGGGACCGGCAGGGAGTCTCTAGCGCATTGCGTTCATGCCGCATCTGAGGAGCGGTCCGGCTCTTTTGTGCGCATTGACTGTACCTCGCGTTCACAATCTCTCATTGAGGTTGAGCTGTTTGGGACGGAGCGGCCCGCCGGAACCACCCTGTTCCTTGATGAAGTTTCCGAATTGCCCCTCGACCTCCAGGGCAAGCTGGTCCGCGCGTTGCAGGACCGCCAAATCCGGTGGACGGGAACGAGCATACCTGTGCCATTCGAGTCTCGCATTATTGCCTCTACGCGGATGGACCTTGAGCCTGCTTCGCGTCTGGGAGGATTCCGTCGCGACCTTTATCAGCGCCTGAATGTTGTCAGCCTGCGCCTTCCACCATTGCGGGAACGCAAGGAAGATATCCATCTGCTCGTCAGGCATGTGCTCGCCCGAATTTCCGCGGAGCGCGGCCGCACCTACAACATGTCAGAAGAAGCCATGAAGCTTTTGCTTCTATACGACTGGCCGGGCAATGTAACGGAACTGGAGGGTTGCCTTCAGCGTGCCACATCACTATGCTCTGATTCCGTGGTGCGGCCGCAGGATCTGCCGGCCTATTTGCATCCTTCTTCTCAGCACGCTGTTAGTGACAGCCGTAAGGATTCCGGTGAAATTATCCCGCTTGCCGAAGTCGAGAAGAACACGATCCTGAATGCGCTGGAGCGCCTGAAAGGTGACAAGATGGCCACCGCGCGCCTTCTCGGTATCGGCAAGACCACCCTGTACCGCAAACTCAGGGAGTACGGATTCGCGGACCGGTGGATAACGCGCCAGACGAATCAATAGGAACGAACCTGTTTTCTCTGAGGAAAGGGCTTTTGCCGTCGCCTGCGCGTTATCCTGGTTGTGATAGGTTGGATAACGAGTCTTCTCAATCCATGCACCCGCCCAAAGCGCGAATTGAAAACTTCATTGAAGACCTCCACGGTCACAAGATTTCTGACCCGTTTCGCTGGCTGGAAGACGCCAACTCACTGGAAACGCGCGAATTCACGGAGGCACAGAACGCCTACACGGAAGCTGTGCTCAGTTCCGTTCCGGCGGTGGATCGCGCCGCCCTGCGGCAGAGCATTGAGGAACTGCTGACGATAGGCCGGGCAGAGCCACCGAAGATCGGCGGCCGTTTGTTTTTTTATCTGCGTCGCGACGGCCGCCAGAACCAGCCGGTGCTTTATGTCCGTGAAGGCGTCCACGGCAGGGACCGTGTCCTGCTGGATGTAAACACGCTCGCCCGGGACGGCACCATCGCGCTGGACTGGTTTTATCCCTCACCGGACGGGCGCTTACTCGCTTATGGCGCCTCGCCCAACGGCTCGGAAATCAGCACGCTTGAAATCCTTGAAACCGCTTCGGGCAGGAAGCTGCCGGAAAAAATTGAGCGGACGCGCGCAGCCAGCCTGGCCTGGCTGCCGGATAGCTCCGGCTTTTATTACACGCGCTACCCCCGCCCCGGAGACGTTCCGCCCGGAGAAGAGGTTTATCACCGTCATGTTTTCTTTCACCAGATTGGGGCCAGAAGGAGCGATGGGCTGGAGGATCCTGAGGTTTTCGGCCGGGACATGAACCCGGAGCACTGGCCGTCAGTAAAAATCTCCGAGGATGGCAAATGGCTGCTGGTTCGAGTGGACCAGGGCTGGGCCAAGACCGAGCTCTTCCTCAAGAATCTGGGCGAGGAGCAGAGCCAATTTGTGCCGGTCGCAACCGGTAAGGACTTTATCTATGACGGAGAAATCTTCGATGGAGAGCTCTACATCACCACGAATGAAGGCGCGCCACGCTATCGGGTGCTGAAAGTTTCGTGCACTGATCCGCAGAGGACGAATTGGCGGGAAATCATTCCGCAAGGGGAAGCGGTCATTGAAGAGACTCTAGTCATCGGCCGCCATCTGTTTGTACGCTACACCCACAATGCCATATCCGAACTGCGGATTTTTGCTCTCAATGGCGCGCCCATTGCGGAGGTTGCGTTACCGGCTCCGGGCACCATCTTCGCTCCTCTCGGCGGAAACTGGGACAGCGAGCGGGCGTTCCTGGGTTTTACCTCGTTTGCGATACCACCATCTGTTTTCGAGGTGTCGCTCGATGGCGCAGTTGCTCCGTGGGCGCGGGTGGAGTCGAGCATTCATCCCGATGATTATCAGGTGGAGCAGGTCTGGTTCAACTCGAAAGATGGTACCCGCATACCCATGTTCCTGGTGAGCAGGAAGGGAACCGGGCGTACGGGGCACGCGCCCACACTGCTTTCCGGTTACGGCGGTTTCAACGTGGGCCGCACGCCGGTGTTTAACCGCAATGCCATGCTGTTGCTGCTGGAGCACGGAGGCATCTATGCCGATGTGCAATTGCGCGGTGGCAATGAGTTCGGCGAAGAATGGCATCGCGCCGGCATGCTGGAGAAGAAGCAGAACGTCTTTGACGATTTCATCGCCGCCGCCGAATACCTCCTTGCCGAAGGCTACACGGACCGCGATCATCTGGCGATCCAGGGCGGCAGCAACGGCGGGTTGCTGATGGGAGCGGCCATCACCCAGCGCCCTGATCTTTTTCGCGCCGCGGTCTGCCAGGTGCCTCTGCTCGACATGCTGCGCTATCACAAGTTTGAAATTGCCCGGCTCTGGATTCCCGAATACGGCTCGGCGCAGGACCTGGAACAATATAAATATCTGTTTCAATACTCGCCCTACCATCACGTGCGTGAGGGCGTCCTGTACCCGGCCATGCTGTTCATGACCGCGGAGTCAGATACGCGCGTGGATCCGATGCACGCAAAAAAGATGGCGGCGCTCATGCAGTCGGTTTCGGCAAACGGCAGGGACGGGAATGAAAGCAGGCCCATCCTGCTTCGCGTTGACACCCGCGCCGGCCATGGCGTGGGCAAGCCCATCACCAAACTGGTGGGCGACGCCGTGGACTTCTGGACCTTCCTGTTCTGGCAGCTTGGCATTCAGAATTGACCCGGATCACGCCGCCTTGCGCTCATGCGGGCGATCAGCTTCGTTCCGGCGACGCCACCAGAAATATGCCGCCACGCCTGCGGCCAATGCCGCCAGCACTGCCCAGCCCGCGTGACGCAGGACGGATTCCAGCGCCGGTCCGAAAAAATAGGCAAGGCTGGTAATCACAGTTACCCAGGCCATTGCCCCCAGCGCGTTGAACAGGAAAAAACGCCGCCACGGCATTCGCAAGACGCCGGCAATCGGGCCGGCCAGGAAGCGCAACCCGGCAATGAAGCGGGCGAAGAACACAGCCATTGCGCCGCGGCGTTCAATCAGCCGCTCGCCTTTCTCAATCACGCCCGCGTTTATGTGGAACAGGTGGCCGTACTGGTCCAGTAGCGGGCGCCCGCCGTACCTTCCCGCGGCAAAGCCAATGTTGTCTCCGGTTGTTGCCGCTGCAACCGCAATCACGGCGACCACGAAAATGTTGAGCTGGTGCTTGCTCGCGGCGAGGGTACTGGCGACGATCAGGACGGTCTCCCCGGGCAGAGGTATGCCGGCGCTCTCCAGCATGATGCCGACCAGAACGGTCCAGTATCCCCAATGAGCAAAGTAATAGTTGAGGTGAACAGCCACCCAGTGGCCCATGAGAATGAGTTGCCGGCTTTCGCTGCGGCGTTGCCGGGCGGCGGAACTTGCCGCGCGTTCATGATAGGATTTCCCGCGCTGACAAAGGACCCCTCACAATGAAAAAGTTCATTCTTCTCATGCTGCTTGCGCCGGCTCTGTCACTGCAGGCGCAGACTGCAGCCAAACCCAGAATCGAGAAACCGGCAGTCCATGAATTTGTGATTGCGAACTTCCATACCGAGAGCGGAGTCACCCTGCCGCAGGCCCGGATTGTGTACGGAACCTATGGCCATCTCAATGCCGCACACGACAACGTGGTGCTGCTGCCTTCGCATTACATGGCCGACCACAACGGATACGAATGGCTGATCGGTCCGGACCGGGCGCTTGATCCCGGCAAGCTCTTCCTGGTTGCCACGGAACTGTTCGGCAACGGGCACTCGTCCTCACCCAGCAATACGCCGGAGCCATTTCATGGTCCGCGATTTCCAGTGATGACCATTCGCGACAACGTTCAAGCCGTTCACCAGCTTCTCACCCAGGAACTCAAGATCACACATGTGCGCGCGATCATCGGATTTTCCATGGGCGCGCAACAGGCGTTCCAGTGGGCGGTGAGCTATCCCACGTTTGCCGACCGAATTGTGGCCACCTGCGGCACAGCCAAAACATGGCCTCACGGTGTTGTAAGGCTTGAGGGTCAGATCGCCGCGTTGACCGCTGATGCCGCATTTGAGAATGGAGATTACAAAACGGAGCCGAAGAAGGGCCTGGAAGCATTCGCCACTGTGTGGACGGGCTGGCTGTTCTCCCAGCAGTGGTGGCGGGATGAACTGTGGAGACAGATCTCGCCGCCGGGCGCTACGTTCGAATCCGTGGTGCATGAGTTCCGCACGAATTTCATTCCCGGCGCCGATGCCAATGACCTGATCCTGCAGATGCGCACCTGGGAAAAGCACGATATCTCCACCACCCCCGGCTTTAATGGCGACATCAAGAAGGCATTGCGGTCGATCAAGGTTCCGTTCCTCTACATGCCCTCAGAAACTGATCTTTATTTCCCCGTCGGCGACGCGCGCTATGAGGCGGGTTTCATGTCCACGGTCACGCTCACCCCGATTCCCTCCTTATGGGGACATCCGGCGGGCGCAGGAGCGGACCCCGCAGACCTGAAGTTTTTGAACGAGAAGATCGGCGCTTTTCTTCACCAGGGCCAGTAGTTCTCGGGTGGGGGAGTAAACGCTGAAGATAAAACAATCGGCGGCAGGACTGATGCCCGCCGCCGATATGGCCTGGTGAAAACTGCTTACAGAATGTCGATGGAGATGTGAACGCCCGGATGCCTTGGGCTGCACATGTAATATCCGTCGTCATCGTGGTCGACATAAACCTGATCGGAGTAGCGCCAGCCGGGAGGCAGCGGACGGGCAATCACGAACCAGTAGCCGCCATAGTGGAAACGCGCCCGGCCTGCAACGATGACCGGCCGGACGATCACAAAGCGGTGCTCATGACCAAAATGCCTGTGCCAATCGTCGTCATCGATGCGGCGATAATGGCGATCATAGGCTTCGTGGCGCTCATGCTCCCACGCTTCGTGCCGCTCATGGCGTTCGTGTTCGCGCTCTCGCGCTTCGTGGCGGTCCCATCCTTCGTGGCGCCCGTGGTCCTCGTGGTCACGCTCTCCGCGCCATCCATGATCCTCATGCGCCCGTGCTCCATGCCATGCGTGGTCGTTGTGACGATCGCCAGCATCGCCATGCCCGCGACCCTTGTTCTTGTCTCTCTCATGCCTGTCGCCATCATGATCGTGCTGGGCGAACGCAGGCACGGTCATGCCGACAGCCAAAGCCAGGATCGCGGCAAAACTGTATCGAATCAGTCTCATCAGATAACTTCTCCGTTGGCCAGAGGATTACAATCGTCTGCATTATCTCGTCTATCGGCCCTGCCGTCTCCGGCACCTCAGGACATGTACAGGCGCGAGCGGCGACCCGGCGCACAAGACCTTAAGAGTCTCAGGAACATACCTGTGGCTGCGGCCGAAAGTACCGCCCGCATCGATTGCCGAGCGCTCATCATCCAATAGAGACGCAGCGGGAGACTCAGGGACGCTGGCTCAGCGTGACCAGCGGTTGCTCATTTACAATCTTTTGTTTGCCTATTTACGATTTTCCTCACAGGGGAATACGACTTTGCCAGAGACGATTTACGACGTTGCCATCATCGGCGCCGGGCCCGGCGGATACACCGCGGCTTTTCGCGCCGGCCAGCTTGGATTGAAGACCTGCATCATCGAAAGGGACGCGAAACTCGGCGGTACCTGCCTGCACGTGGGCTGCATTCCCACCAAGGCCCTCCTGTTTCATGCCGAGGTCTATGACCACCTGAAAGCGGCGGAGAAGTACGGCATTGACGGTCTGGGCGCTGGCAAGCTCAACTGGAAGACCATCCAGGAGCGCAAGAATTCCATTGTGGCCAAGCATACCAAGGGGCTGGATTTCCTGGTCAGGAAGAACAAGGTGACCGCAGTGCGCGGATTCGGCGCCCTCACCGGGCCGGCGAAAAATGGCGTGCACACGGTGGACGTCACCGGCGAAGGCGGGCAGAAATCGCAGATTCAGGCCAAGAGCATCATCCTGGCCACCGGTTCCTATGCCCGTATGCTGCCGGGCCTGCAGCCTGACGAGACCATCCTGACCAACATTGAAGTCCTCAGCCTTTCCTCCATCCCGAAGTCCATGATCATCATCGGCTCCGGCGCTGTAGGAGTGGAATTTGCGTCTTTGTACCGTTCCTTCGGCACCGAAGTTACCGTGATTGAGATGCTGCCGCGACTCGTCCCTGTCGAGGACGAAGAGGTCAGCAAGGAACTGCTGCGCAGCTTCAAAAAGAAGGGCATCAACTGCTTCGTCGGCACCAAAGTAGAGAAGGTTGAGAAGACGAAGGGCGGCGCCACCGTTACGTTTGCGCCCGAAGGGCAGCCGCAGCAGAAACTCGAAGCCGAAAAAGTATTGATCGCAGTCGGCCGCGGCCCGAATACAGAAAAAATCGGCCTTGAAAAAGCCCCAAAGATCAAAACCGAACGCGGCTACGTGCACGTGAACGAATGGATGCAGACCGGCGAGCCCGGCATTTATGCCGTTGGCGACATTGTCGCCGGGTATCCGCAACTGGCGCATTCCGGCTCCATGTGCGGCATTGTTGCAGTGACGCATATTGCCGGCAAACCGGCCAGGCCGGTGAATAAGTTGCGCATTCCCGGCTGCACCTACTGCGAGCCGCAGATCGGCAGCGTGGGATTGACAGAGGCCAGAGCCAAAGAGGCCGGTTATCAGGTGAAGGTCGGCAAGTTTCCCTTTACCGCCAACTCCAAGGCCAGCATCATTGACAATCACGAAGGGTTCATCAAGGTGGTCTCGGATGCAAAATTCGGCGAGATTCTGGGCGTGCACATCATCGGCCCTATCGCGACCGAATTGATCGCCGAATCAGTGGCTGTGATGGAACTGGAAGGCACGGTTGAAGACCTGATGTTCACGGTCCACGCTCATCCCACGGTGTCTGAAGCCATGCTGGACGCGTTCAGCGCCGTGGAGGGGAAGGCGATTAACATTTGAGCAATTGGCAATTAGTACCTGAACAGCAGGCAATCAGCAATCGGCCTTCAGCACTCAGCTCCTGAACACCGAGGCCGCGGAGTCGGCGCTCTAATTCGGGGATATGGACTGAACATAACGACCACAGCAATACCAAAACTGTCTCAGGGCTGAATGCTGACGGCTGATTGCTGAGTGCTGCTTTTCGCAACCATCCTTCTTCCCCGTGCCGGAATCCTATCCTAAAGGGGATTTTCCATGCCCATCGATCCCGTTTGCAAGATGCACGTGAACGTCGGCGAAGCGGCCGGCAGTTTCGATTACCACAACGAAACCGTTTACTTCTGTTCCGTGGAGTGCGAAAAGAAATTCGAAAAGGACCCGGACTTCTACATGCACGGCATGAGCGACGAAGAACAGATAGCGGGCTGAACCACCGCAGTCCGTGTTGTTTCGCGGTGCGGATATTAAAATAGGAGTTATGCCGCTCCGCGTCATCAATGTGATCTATCTCGGGCGCGTCGATTACTCCACCGCGCTGGACCTGCAGCAAACTGTGGTCCATCTGGTGAAAGCGGGCCGCGTTGGGCACACCTTGCTGCTGCTGGAGCATAGTCCTGTCATTACGCTGGGACGCAACGCCGGAATGCAGAACGTTATTGCATCCCGCGACTTTCTGACCAGCCAGGGGATCGAACTGTTTGAAACCGACCGGGGTGGCGATGTCACTTTTCACGGCCCGGGCCAACTGGTGGGCTATCCCATTTTTGATCTGCGCGCCTTTGAGCCCCGCATTGGCGCGGTTGAGTTTGTGCGCAAGATCGAGGAATCTCTGATCCGCACCTGCGGCGATCTCGGCGTGGTTACCGGCCGGGTGCCGGGACTGACCGGCGTCTGGACGGAAGATACACCTCCGGCAAAGGTGGCTGCCATCGGCGTGCATATTTCGCGCGCCGTCACATCCCACGGCTTTGCCCTGAACGTTACTACCAACCTCGACTACTTCCAGCTGATCGTTCCCTGTGGCATTTCTGACAAGCCGGTGACCTCGCTCGCGCGGGAGATGCGGAGAAACTCCATCTCAAACCGAAAAGAGCCGCCCGATCTTGAGCAGATGGCAGAACTGGTCTCACGCAATATAGGCCGCGTCTTTGAAGCGCAGACGCTCTGGCTTGAGTCGCTCGATTCGCTTCTCTCTGCGCTGCCCGAAGCTGCGACAGATGAGAATGTCCCTGCCAACCAGGACACGCCGGCCCGCGCTCCCGAGCAGATTCGCCGGCTGGCGGGCGAGGAAGATATTTATCTGGCGTGAGGGAGCGGGCCGAGACTGCAATGTGGCCGGGCGTTGCTGCCGGTCGCCATCTTTACTCACTGAATCATGCTGGTCGCCAGGGCCTGCCCTGACCCGGTGATCATTGCGTCTTCGGCGAGAGCATTCATGGCTTCATCAAAGCTGGTTGTGGCGACCATCAGCCGGCCCTGCTTCAGTACGAGCAGCACATCGCAATCTTTCACCGTGCTCAACCGGTGTGCGATGACAAACGTCGTCCGCCCGCGCACCAACTGTTCGGTGGCCGCCATGATCTCCTCCTCGGTGTGGATGTCAACGGCGCTGGTGGGCTCATCAAAGATCAGGATAGGAGCGTCTTTGAGGAAGGCCCGGGCAATGCCGAGGCGCTGGCGCTGCCCTCCGGAGAGCCGGCAGCCTCCCTCACCGACTTTAGTGTTATATCCGTCCGGCAGGGCCATGATGAAGTCATGCGCCATGGCCGTTTTGGCGGCTTTCATGATCTCTTCACGGCTGGCGTCATGGCGGGCGTAGGCGATGTTCTCCGCCACCGTTGCCGAGAACACCACTGGCTCCTGCAAGATAATGGAGAACTGGCGGCGCAGATCGGCCAGCTTGTAACGGCGCAGATCGCGGCCATCGAGCTGGATCTCGCCGGAGACCGGATCATAAAACCGCGTGAGCAGGTTGACCAGCGTACTTTTGCCCGATCCGCTGGGCCCGATGATGCCCACGCGCGTGCCCGCCTTGATCTCAAATGAAACGCGGTCCAGGGCACGGCCGGAAGTCGGGTATTCAAAAGTAACTTCGCGGAATGTAAGGTTGCCCACAGCCCGCTCCAGCGGCAGGGCATTGCTCGGCTCGGCGACTTCCGGAATTTCATCCAGCAGCGCCAGCGCGCGGTGAATGCTCACCATCCAGCCCTGCAATTCGGGAAGCTTGGCGCTCATGGTGCGCAGCGGATCATAGAGCTGGGTCATGTAGGCCATCACCAGCAGCAGTTCGCCAAGGCTGAGCACGCCGGATTGCACGTGGCGCACGCCCACCCACATGGCCGCGGCTGAGCCCACGGCGATGGTGGTCGTGATCAGCACATGAAAACCGGCCTGCATGGAGGCGACTTTGACCTGCTCTTCCATGCGATGGCGGGAGCGCAACTTGAAACGGTGATCTTCAAATTGCTCCTGCCCAAAAGCCTTGACCACGCGGATGGAAGACAGCGCCTCATAGAGCACCAGCATGGCCGAGCTGTCCAGCTTCTTGACTCCGTCCCAGCCGGTGCGCGCGCGGCGGCTGGATTTGCGCGTCAGGTAGACCAGGAAGGGCGCGACGGAGACAGCGATCATCGCCAGCACCCAGTCAATGCGCAGGGTGACGTACAGAAGGGCAAAAAATGTGAGTGCCGAGCTGACCAGCGGCATCACGCCCTGAAGAAAGACATATTGAATGGCCGGAGCGTCGTTCTGAATGCGGTACGCCACTTCATTTGTGCCGCGGCGGTCATGGAACAGCAATCCCATGCGCTGCACGTGCCAGAAAAGCCGCGTGCGGAAGTCGAGCACAAGTTTCTCGCCGGTGTACGTCTGCAGCAGCCAGGCAGCAAAGGCCTGCAGATTAGTAATGAGCGTGAGTACCAGCAGCAGCCCCACGGCAAGTCCCAGATTTGCGGTTCGGGAGCCGTAAGCCCAGGAAGGCAGCAGAATTTGCAGCGGGTGAGGCAGGGGCTGTTTGCCAAGGACGTTGTCGACGGCGATCTTGAGCGGATATGCCAGCAGCAGCCCGATAGGCGCGCCGATGGCGCTGAGAAAAAAGATGCCGCTGAGATGCGGCCAGTAAGGACGGGCCAGACTCAGCAGTCTGCGCGCGGTGCTTTGGTCGCCGGCAATTTCGTTTTCCATCGGAGCTGAGACACTCGTTCCAGATCGGTTCCACTCCACTGCCCGGTCACAGGCGAGATCTTGGCGAGTGCAGAGTGCATGTTAGCAAGAGTTTGGAAGAGGTAAGTTCCTTTTTTGGAAAGTATTTCAAGAATAGGCTAGGGGCTTTCCAGTATGGATGCCGCGAAAGAGGAGCTGTTCTTTCAAGGCCGGTACTTTGAGAAACTATTCGCGGACGGAAGTGCGAGGCAGCTTTGTAATGAACTCGACTGCGGCTACAGTCGGTCCGAAATCGAAACGAGGCCTCGGGAAGTGACCGGGGCTGGCGAACCAGAATTGAAACCCGGTAGCGGGGTCGGCGCAGAGTCGCTCACCTTCTTGCACAAGGTCGCCAACAAAATAAAACCAGCCGCCGTATACGATGTGACCGTTATCTGGTCCACATTCGTACGCTTCGCCTTCTTTCTCTGATTCAATCCCAAGCTGATGGAGAAGTTCCAGGAAAGCTTCGGAATAGGCCGAACCCCTATGGACCACGAAGTTCCGGCATGATTCACAGCCGCATCTTTCGGCATCACCAGTCGGAATCCGGGAGTATATCTCTCTGGTGATTTCAGGGTTGAACCTGATGACCTGATCTCCAACTCGAAGATGCTTCATCTCTGCAGGCATAGGGCCGCACGCAAACCAATCTGATCAATCGATCACAGATCACCCGGCCAGATAGCGCTCCCCCGCTTCAGGAACGTAAGGGCTAGTCGTCCGCGCTCACCTGCGGCTCGTCCACGCCCAGTTCCTGCTCCTTGTACTGCAGTTGATACAGCTTGTAGTAGATGCCGCGCTGGGCCAGCAGTTCCTGGTGGCTGCCGATTTCACGCACCTGGCCTTTGTGCATCACGATGATCTTGTCTGCGCGCTGAATTGTAGAGAGGCGGTGGGCGATGATCACTGACGTCCGGCCTTCCACCATGCGGGTGAGGGCATCACGGACGCGAAGTTCGGTCTCAGTGTCCACGCTGGAGGTTGCTTCATCGAGCACCAGAATTTTGGGATCATGCGCCAGCGCGCGGGCAAAGGAAATGAGTTGCTTCTGGCCGGTACTGAGCGTGCTGCCGCGCTCCAGCACAGGCTCTTGAAAGCCCTGAGGCAGGCTGCGGATGAAGTCGGCAACGTTTACGTTTTCGGCGGCCGTCGCCACCTGGTCATCGGTCACCCATTTGGAGCCCAGCCGGATGTTGTTTTCAATAGTGCCGCTGAACAGGAACGGGTCCTGCAAAACCACGCCAAAGCGCCGCCGCAAATCACCCAGGTCCATTTTCCTGATATCCACGCCGTCAATGCGGATGGCGCCTTTCTGGATGTCATAGAAGCGCATCAGCAGAGAAATGATGGTAGTCTTGCCCGCGCCGGTATGGCCGACAATGGCCACACTCTCGCCCGGCTCAATGGTGAATGACACGTCGCGCAGCACCCAGTCAAACTCAGGCGCGGCGGAGTGAGGATGACCGTTGTGCTCCGGCGCGTCCACCGCGTCCTCGCTCTCTTCCACTTCCAGTCCTTCCAGCCGGCGGTAGGCAAACCACACGTGATCGAACTCAATGCGCTCGTTGCCGCCGGCCTTGACCGGCGCCTCAGGAGAGGAGATTTCCGCCGGGGTGTCCAGCATCTTGAACACGCGCTCGGCCGACGCCATGGCGGACTGCAGGATATTGTACTTTTCGCTCAGGTCCTGGATGGGCCGGAAGAAGCGCTG
>JBLMYN010000030.1:0-4076 GCA_050258305.1 Actinomycetota bacterium | reverse complement strand
CATCTTTGCTGTCGCGCACGACACCCACGATTTCAATATCGGGCCGTACGTTACCTTGCCGGAAAATGATGTGCTGGCCCAGGGGATCGCGTCCTGCAAAGTACTTCTGCGCCAGCTTCTCATTGATAATGGCGACCTTTGGCGCGTCCTCCGTGTCACTTTCGCGGAACTCGCGACCTGCGAGCAGCGGAATGCCCAGCGTGGAGAAATAATTTGGTCCTACCCAATTCTCGCCGGCGCGCATGTCGTCATTTGGAGATGGAGTGTAACCTTCCACGGTCATGCCGCCGCTGGAACTGGAGTTCGCCAGCACGGCCGTTTCCGCGGCAGATACAGAAACGACGCCTGGAAATGTGGCAATCCGTTTGCGCAGTCGCTCAAGCAGATCCACCGTCCGTTCGGGTGTAGAGCCGTTGAGCTCGGGCGCAATGGAAAATTGCATGACATGATCAGGATTCAATCCGAGGTTCACACGACGGACATTGATCAGGCTCTCTGTAAACAGTCCCGCTCCGGCGAGCAGAACCGTTGTGAAGACCATCTGAGAAATCATCAGCAATTTGCGCAATCGTATGCTGGCCACACCGGCGGAAGCCCTGTTGCTCTGCTCGGTTAGCGAGCGCTGGGCTCCCGTGCGGACCAGGCGGAGTGCGGGCGCAAGCGCGAATAAGATTACGGTTCCCAACGCCAGCCCAATTCCCGCCAGCAGCAAGCGAACATTAAGACTGGAGCTAAGATCGTTCAGGCCGGTGTAAGGAATCATTTTGAAAATCGTACGCAGCATCAGGGGTGCGACCGCAAGTCCGCCGAGGCCGCCAGCCATGGAAAGCAGGACGCCTTCGGTTAAAAGTTGACGCAAGACACGGCTTGCGCTGGCCCCAAGCGAGAGGCGTACCGCAATTTCAGGACGGCGGGATTCCCCGCGTGCCACCAGTAGACCGGCAAGATTGGCGCAGGCGATTATCAACACCAGGCCAGCCATGGCGGTAAGCATGATCAGCGGCTCCCGCGTGTACCTCTGCACTACGGGGCGTCCGTGAGACCCATTTTCGAGAACAAGCTTGCGTGCCAGGAACTGTGGGCGCTCTTCAGGAGGAATGCCTTCAAGGCGAACTTCCGACTCGAGTATGGGATGGAACATCACCTGTAGCGCCGCCTCAGCCTTGACGGGCGTCACCTCCGGCCGCAGCCGGCCAATGACCGCAAGCCAATGGTAACGGTGGCTCTCCAGCGGATCAGAGTTGCGCTCGATCTGCGGCTGCATGGTCACTGGAATGAACATGTCCGGCAACTGCCCGACCTGAACTCCGGTGAAGCCCCGTTGCGACACGCCCACCACGGTCAGCAGTGTGCCGTTGACTTAGATCTGTTTGTTGAGAACGGACGGATCACCACCAAGATGGCTTTCCCAATAGCTATAGGTGAGCACCGCCACAGGGTTGGCGCCGGCCGTCGTTTCATCCTGCGGCCCAAACACCCGGCCCATTGCCGGAGGGATTCCGAGAGTCTCAAAATAATTGCCCGTAACCAGTTCGCCGCTGGCTCGTTCCGTCTTGCCGAGTCCCGAAATGCTGAGCGGCAGCGCGCGTCGGGCGAGCAGCCCGGAAAAAACGTTGACGCTGCCGTCGCGCATTTCCTTGTACATGGGATAGGAGAATGAAGCCGCGCCATCACCATCACTGCTGGTGCGACCCATCTTGTAGCCCGGCGAGCGCAATATCACCAACTCTTCCGGATGCGGCACAGGAAGCAACTGCAGCAGGACCTGGTAGGTGAGTGAAAAAATCGCGGTGTTGGCGCCGATACCCAGCGCCAGAGTGATGACCGCAATCGCCGTAAACACGGGGCTGCGGCGCAGCAGCCGGAAACCGTAATGAACGTCTTGCCAGAACGTTTCAAAGACCACGAAGGATCGCATTTCCCGGCAGCGTTCGCGCGCAAGAGTGGGATTGCCAAATTGTCTCTTCGCGGCGGCGTGGGCGCTGTCGTCTGTTCCGGATACGCCAAGCTTCTCTTCGCGCATGGCGAGATGGAAAGCCATCTCATCCTGGAGGTCGCGGTCAAACTGGCGGCGATGGAAAAGGGCTTTGAGCCGAAGGCGAAACTCACTCAGCATGCGCACGTCCTTTCCATTGCCTTTCTCATGCTCTCTGCAGCACGCGGGCGATGGCTGAAGTCATCCTGCCCCAGTGTTCCCGTTCGGAGGTAAGATACTTGCGCCCGGCGGCGGTCAGCGCGTAATACTTGGCGCGGCGATTGTTCTCTGAGCTTCCCCACTCGGACTTGAGCAGCCCTTTCAGCTCAAGCCGATGCAACGCGGGATAGAGAGCGCCTTCTTCCACGCGCAGCACGTCGGCTGAGCTTTCATGGATCCACTCGGCCACGCCGTAACCGTGCATGGGACCGCGCTCCAGTGCTTTGAGTACCAGCATGTCCAGAGTGCCCTGGACCAGGTCGCCGGATTTGCGTTTGTCAGTTCCCATAAAATGTTTATGGGAGTATGGCACAGAGCCGTGCCGCAGGCAAGCTGAAGTGGCGGTAAGAATCGTGCTGTTCCGAGCGCCGCAAAGGGGACAACATGAGCGAACTGGAACCTTTGCGGATGACCAGCATCGTGCTGGGCGTGCGCCATTATGGGATGCGCTAAGCCTATCAGCCGTGAATATCTTCCAGCGCTTTCTGTACCGAATCGAGCGCGGAGTCGATCAGACCAATCTCCCTGGCGCTGAGCCGGCCCAGATGTCGGGCCAGGGATAGCACACGCCGCCGGCGACCTTCGATCAGAATGCGGCGGCCATTTTGCGTAGCTTCAATGAGCACAGCCCGGCGGTCCACGGGGTTGACAGCGCGGCGCGCCAGCCCTGTCTCCTCCAGGGCGTCCACAATCCGGCTCATGGTCGGTGGCCGGACCTGCTCGGCGCGGGCCAGGTCACTTAAAGAAATAGGGCCGCCAAAGACAACCACGGAGAGCGCGGACAAACGCGCCGGGGGAACGCCGGTAACAACATCCTGCGCACGCACCAGCCGAAGCAGACGAATCGCGGTGCTGTGCAGGCGGTCCGCCACCTTCTCCGCAGGACCTCCGCTTTGTCGCCCCCGGCGAGGATACATGATTAGCAATGCTAATTATTTTCTTGACACGGGTCAATCTGGAGAGATTTAATTAGCACTGCTAAGTATATTGCCGGAGCCGCAAGGAGGTTAACATGGGCGAGCTGAAACTTTCGGAAGTAACCAGCATCATGCTGGGTGTGCGCGACCTCAATGCATCACTTGAGTTCTATCGTGACAAGCTTGGACTCCCTGTGAAAATGCAGGAAGCGCAACTGGCCCTGCTTGATGCCGGCCCGGTCACGCTGGGGCTGAGTCCCGGGCACGTCCGCCTGGCTCCGCAGGTGAATGGCGCAACCGAGATCGCCTTCCGCGTGGAGAATGTGCGTTCCGCCCGGCAGGCGTTGATTGATCGCGGGGTCGCGTTCATGAATGAGCCGCGGCAGGTGACGCCGTCGGACTGGGCCGCACACTTCCGCGATCCTGACGGACACCTGCTCTCCATCTTCGGCCCGGAAGGGCACACTTAAGGATGCTGGTGGAAGAGTTTGCGGCGAATGTCGGGCCAGAACTCATGCAAAAGATTGAACCCGGCATCGCGCAGCAGGTCGAATGTCACGCGGTCGCGAATGGGCCCCAACCCCTGTGCCTGGCCGGGAACATACACGTCCGAAAGCGCCTGTGAAGCCGCTCCGCCCAGCACCTTGGAAGCATTGAAAACAGGATGGCCATTGTCATTCAGGGTGATCACAACCCGGCTCACGGAATACAGCGCACGGCGCAAAAATGGCAGCTCAGGATCACGGAAGTAGCGCGGGTCCTGCTTGAGCAGGATAGGAAAGAGAAAGCGCTCAAAGAACACGTCACTCTCGCTCGTCGCAAGCTCAACGCCATAATGTTGCGCTAGACCTGTTGCCCCGGAGGCAAACTTGCGGTCGCCTCCCTCGATTTTGTCTTTGACAGCGTCTACGCCGGCACTGGCAAACGTGCGCGGCGAGTATGTGTACGCAAGAAATATGTGAACC
>JBLMYN010000029.1:0-3376 GCA_050258305.1 Actinomycetota bacterium | reverse complement strand
GAACTGTCATTGTGCGCCCGGCGGTCGGCCTTGCGGCGTTCAAGTCTCACGCCGCAAATTCCGCAGAACCTGTTGCCTTCGCGATTGTCAGTTCCACAGAAATTACAAATCATGGTTACCCTGATTCACAGTGATCTGATCCGCACGGTTTGAGACTCAATACAGATCAGAACAGCAGCTCATTGTTGAGATGATGATTGTGCGGCTCAGGCTGCAAAGCTGAGCACTTCTTTTCCTGTTCAGTTTGAGAGGTGAACCGAGCATCCGCAAAGTGTAATTCTACTTAGTACCATCCCCTGAGGACCGGAGGATTCAGATGTCCACCGGCTTGATAAGGGATAATGAATGCACAGTGCAGACACGGGAAGAGTTCACAAACGCGGTAAAAGCCGCCGCTTTGCAGGCAGGGTTTGATCGTGCGGGCATCGCCTCGCTGGCGCCGGAAGACTTTCCAGAGTTGAATGCATTTCCGGAATGGGTGCGCGCCGGGCATGCAGGCGAGATGAAGTATATGGAAAAGCGCACCATGGCCGGGGAGCTCCAGCGCGCATCCGTCAGGAATAGTGCGCCATGGGCAAGATCGATCGTCGTATGCGCGCTCAATTACAGCGCGGACAAGCCGTATTCCATCGCATCGCGGGACCCGGGAAAAGGCTGGATTTCCCGCTACGCCTGGGGCGCTTGCGACTACCATGACGCGATCATGCCGCGACTGCGCCGTGTCGAAGAGGCCATTCGCGAACTTGCCTCACAAGATCACATGGAACTTCAGACGCGCTCGTACGTGGATACCGGTCCCGTGATCGAACGCGTCTATGCCCGGCATGCCGGAATTGGCTGGATCGGAAAGAACACATGCGTGATCAATCAGAAGCTGGGGTCGTGGCTTTTTCTGGGAGTGATCCTGACCTCTCTCGACCTGTCTCCTGACGCCCCTGCAGCAGACCGGTGCGGAAGCTGTAAGCGCTGCATCGATGCCTGCCCCACGGAAGCGCTGATTGCTCCCGGCAAGCTGGACGCGCGCCGCTGCATCGCCTACCTAACGATTGAGAAGCGGGGAGTGATCTCCGAGGATCTCCGCTCTCCCATGGGCCAGCACGTATTCGGCTGCGACATCTGCCAGGATGTCTGCCCATGGAACAATAAATCTGGAAACGCAAAGCCAACTTCCACGCCTGAATTCCAGCCGCGCGAAAATCTTTTCCATCCTGACCTGAAATGGCTGGCGGAAATGGATTTGGAAAGCTACCGGAAAACATTTCGCCGCTCTCCGCTCAAAAGGGCCAAGTTTACCGGACTGAAGCGGAACGTCGCCATCGCGATGGGTAACAGCGGGAACAAAGAGTTCATTCCTCACCTCGAGAAGATGAGCGCGGATCCCGATCTCATCATCTCCGGACACGCGCGATGGGCGCTCAAGAAACTGCAATCGCAAGATTGAGTTTGATCAAGAATGTTTAAGCGCGCCCTCTCGTGAGAGAAGTTTTTCGCCCTCTGATTCGCCGCTCCACAACTTACGCCCCAACACGGGTTCAACAAGAGCATGAAACCTGCCTCGCAGGCAGGACAGGAGGCCAGAATGAAAAGCACTTTGATTCGAACCGCTCTCATCACTTCCCTGCTGACAGCGCTGGCTGTTTCGGCGATCGCTTATTACGCAATGCCGCATTTGGCTGCTGTACAAGCCACCACAGATCAGGGAGTCTCGGTGACGCCTCAGAACGCGCCGCCGGTGCAGAACAGTGTGGCGACGGCTCCGGTGCTGGTGCGGCGCCCATTCCCGGTACACCGGCAGGCCGCTTACGCAGACGATTCTTATCCGGAAACAGCGCCGGCCCCGGATCGCGGCGGATGGGGCGAACCTGTTCACCACACGCGCTCAACGGAAAAATCCGTTGCCATTGTGGCTGGTTCTGCCGGAGCGGGCGCTGCGATAGGAGCGCTGGCCGGCGGCGGCAAGGGCGCGGCCATCGGCGCCATCTCAGGAGGGCTTGGGGGGTTCATCTTTGATCGCATGACCGCACACAAATAGCTCCGCGAAGAAACCACAGGCTCCCGGGACCGGCTCCCGGGAGCCATTCGCTGCCGGCTGTTCATCCGGCCGAATACAATGCAGCCGGCAGTTGTGACCTCTGTCACAGCGCAGCGGTGACGAGCGGACCGATAATCTGATTTGTTTTGCAGGATGCCATGAATCCTCACATCCAGACCACGACTCCGCCCCGCAGGACAGCCAAGATCCTGCAGTTCCCGCAACCGCAAACCAGGAGGCTGCTGGTACCCAGAGAGCATGGTTCCTGGGGACTCTGGCTGCTGCCGCTGATTACCGGGGCAGTCGTGGGCGCGGCCACAAATCCTGGCCCTTCAGACTGGGCCATTTTCTGGTTCTGCGCCGCTTCGGCGGCGGCATTTCTCGCCTATCAGCCACTGGAGGCGCTGCTCGGCATCTCACCGGTGAAGGCCCGCAGCGCGGAAGAAAAACAGATTGCGGCAACCTGGGTGATTCTGACCGGCTTTGTCGCCCTGATCAGCGCGGTGGAACTCGTGCTTTCCGGGCGATCGCGCGTACTGTTCTTTGCGCTATTGGCGGCAGCGTGTTTCGGATTCCGCATGCTGTTCACAAAAGTGCGGGCTCTGCGGGCCATGCGACAGGTGGTCGGCGCCCTGGCTCTGAGTTCAGCCGCGGCGGCTTCCTATTACGTAATTTCCGGCAGGATTGACCTTACCGCCCTGGTGCTGTGGGGCGCCAACTGGGTTTTTGCTGCCGGCCAGATCGAATACGTCCAGCTTCGCATGCGCAGCGCCGGGGCGCATTCGCGGGCGGATAAAACGCGCGCTGGATGGAAAGTGTACCTGTTCCATGCAGCCCTGGTGTCCATCACCGTGACAGCGGCCATCACCGGGCACGCGCCCATATTTTTTGCGCTTCTGTTCATTCCGGCCATGGTCCGCCTGCTCGTCTGGGCCATGAGCCGCCCCGCAAAAATCGATTTCTACCTGCTCGGCTTTTCTGAGCTGTTCCAGAGCGTCCTGTTCAGTTGCCTGCTGGTGATTGCCTTCATATGGCGCTGAACTAAAGCCACCCGGATACTCGCAAGAAAAAGAGCGGACTTCTCGTCTGCGCAAAGATTGCTATCGGTCCCGTCCCCATCGGGTGATAAAGTACCCGGTATGCTGAAATCCCTGTTTTTGACGGTTGTCCTGACATTCGTTGCACCTGTGTTCATGCTCCACGCGCAGACGGCGCCAGCTCACTCCACCTCCAAGCCCGCGCAAAATGCATCAGGCACAACAACGGACGCTCGCCCGGGGGACGTGGACACGCCGGAACACATTGTTGCCGCGCTTTACGATGTGATCTCAGGCCCCGCAGGCA
>JBLMYN010000028.1:0-4222 GCA_050258305.1 Actinomycetota bacterium | reverse complement strand
TGCCAATCGCCACTCCCACGCCGCTCGAAACCAGAGAAAGTACGTGTGAAGTCCTCTCCAGAAACTGTTGGATGTCGACCGTGCCCTGTAAGGTCTCAGAAATCAGGCTCTGGTCGGAGGGTGAGAGCAGCGCCTTCCCGGAAATCTGGTCCACATAGTACCGGTACGCCTGCGCGGTGGGTACCCGCCCCGCCGAAGTATGTGGCTGCTCCAGGAAACCGGCCTCCACCAGGTCTGACATCACATTGCGGATCGTTGCCGGACTGAGCCCATCCTTATTGTGTCGTGACAGAGTGCGAGAGCCTACCGGCTCACCCGAGGAAATGTATGTCTCAATAATGGCAGTGAGGATCTCCCGCTCACGCGGGCCGATTTGTCCCTGATTTGGCATAAACTGCTGCTAAGCCTTTTGTTTCCATATATTTGTACAAATATTGGAGACAACTCGACATTGTTTATTGTAGGAACTTTAGCGAGTTGTTGTCAAGATAGCACTTGAGGGTGAAGAGTGCTAAAACGCCCGCAGCGCTGGATCAGCGTTGGACCCGGAGGGGCGAGTCCGGCTTTTCTGTCCAACCGATCACTTTGCCACGGCTGAATTCGATGCTGGAAGCGCCGTAGTGCCAGTAGGTGCTCTTTCCCACGCTGATTTCCCCATCCCGTTGCAGGTTCGGAGCGGTGCTGGCCCAATAGACGTCATTTACTGAAACGGGTGTGCCCTGAATCGCGAGCACTTCCGCAGTACTCGCCCCCTTGTTGATCACGCTCTGAGGGGTGACTTTCGGCAGCTTGATTACTTTGAGGGGGAAATTCGGAGTGCTGAGCCAGCTTTGCACCATCGGCCCGCGGAAGTAGACGCGGGAGTCGCCGTAGCGCCACTCGTGTTCGCTTGACCACTGGGGCATTCCCTGGATCCGGTAAACGTCCGCCTTAGTGGAGCCGACGAAGAAATACGGTAGTGGGGACGGCACTGACCGGACCGCCTCTCTGGGAACATTGGGCGGCGGAGCGGCCAATACATCCATGGTGGCAATGTTGGGCCGAGCGGGCGCGGAATGCCGGGCAGAGTTGGATGTCGCGGACGGCTCCGGCGAGCCGATCCCGGTTCCCCACTGTGCGAAATAGGCTATGAGAATGACGGCGAAGATCCATGCCCACCTGCTCCCACGCGAGTTGCCGACCGGGCGGTATTGATAATCGCCTTCATATGGGTCGACGATGGGCGGTTCATAGTAGGCGCGGCGCTGATATGCGCGCCACTCCTCGGTGGCTCCGCGTGAGTAACCGCTGGGCCAGCTATAGCCGCCATGCGGAGTCTGTCCAGGCCTGTAATCACGCAGGAAGCTGTAAGCTTCATTGATTTCCTTCAGCTTTTCCTGGGCGATGAAGTGAGAGCGGGATTCAGCCGGAAACTGGTCAGGATGCCATTGCTTCACCAGGCGCAGATAGGCGCGCCGCATTTCCTTGGCGGACGCCCCGGGCTGGAGGCCCAGCGCGCGGTAATACTGCTCGACGCTCCTCCGCATTCGCATCGGCTGCCTTTGCCTTCTCCGGGCGCAGTAACCCAAAGGGGTTATGCTCATTATCCCATGAATGCCGGGGTTGGGAGCGCGATTAGCGCGGGTGTGAAATTTCCACGAGCACTGGCCGCAGGATGCCCGCTCATTCGTCAAAAAATCGCGCCGGAGAGGAGCCGGCAAAGCAGGCTACTGCACCTGAATGACGTCACCCGGGGCGGCGCTCTTTTTCACTTCTTCCACCCGCAGGAGAACCTGGCGGGCGAAATCGAAGAGCGACCTGGCATGAGGCGAGGCTTCGCCTTCGAGCACGGCAGGCTTGCCGCTGTCGCCGCCCTTGCGTATGTCCGGATCGAGCGCAATAGAGCCGAGAAAGGGAACGCCGAACTGCTCTGCGGTTTTCGCGACTCCGCCCTTGGAGAAAATATCGATCTCCTGATGGCAGTGAGGACAGACAAGGTGGCTCATGTTCTCCACCAGCCCAAGAATGTCCACGCGCGCGGTGCGGAACATCTCAATGGCTTTGCGTCCGTCCTGCAGCGAAACGTCGGAGGGAGTGGAAACAACTACGGCTCCCGTGAGAGGCACGGTCTGAAAGAGAGAAATCACGACATCGCCGGTACCCGGAGGCAGGTCGACCACGAGATAATCCAGTTCACCCCACTCCACCTGCTGCAGGAACTGGCGGATGATGGAATGCAGCATGGGACCGCGCCAAACCAGCGGCTTGTCACCCGGATTGAGAAAGCCGACCGAGATAATCTTTACGCCATAGTTCTGCAACGGCTCAATCCGGTTCTCTCCCAGCACGCGCGGCTGCTGATTGACGTTGGTCATGAGCGGCACGTTGGGCCCGTACACGTCGGCATCGAGCAATCCAGTGCGGTAGCCCAGTTTGGCCAGCGCGACGGCCAGATTCACCGCCACAGTGGTCTTGCCAACCCCGCCCTTGCCGCTTCCGACTGCGACAATGTTTTTGACGCCGGGAAGCGGGAATGGGCCCGGCTGCGGTGCTCCATGTGTGTGTCCGTGTGCCATAGGTAAACCTCAATTATACGGGACTCAGCAAAGATCGGGTGATCTGACGGTCACCGGATCGCCCGATCTGCTTTGCGTCTCTCCAACTCCTGCTTCCTCAACTCGCGCCTTCTGCCCGCATCCTCATAGCGCCTCTTCTCTTCCGCGCTCTCGGGAACCACCTGTGGCACGGGATGGCAGTGCCCCTGGTGGTCCACGGCGACAAAAGTCAGGTAGGCCGAAGCCACGTGCCGCGTTGTGCCGGCGATATAGTTTTCCACCCAGCACTTCACTCCTACTTCCATGGACGTCTGGAACACGCGGTTCACCGAGGATTTCAAAATCAGCAGATCACCGATGTGCACCGGCATGAGGAAATCGATGTGGTCCATGGAGGCGGTAACCACGTGGCTGTGCGAGTGCCGGTGCGCCGCCATGGCCCCGGCCATGTCGATCATGTGCATAAGGCGCCCGCCGAGCAGGTTGCCGAGCGGATTGGCGTCATTGGGCAGGACTACCTCCTGCATCTGCGATTGTGAGTCGCGCACGGGGCGCGCAGAAGACTGGTGGCCGTCATTTGCGTTCATGTTCATGATTTTAGGATGCTGCGGTGGTTGCGTCAGCTTCAGAGTAACGGGCAACGTCCGGAAGTCACCTGCGGCGGCGTTCGAGGTATACGGCCAGATAGCATTCTGCCTGCCTCTGCGCGCATTTATCGCGCAGGGCGGTGGGCCAGGTGCGACTCTCGCAATCGTACTCAATCCGGCCGTGTTCCACCGGAGCATGGTCGCGTTCAAGAATGTAATTGAGAACTACGCGGCCTGCCTGATCGTTGGCAATCACGAATCGCAGGCAATCGGCGCTGCGCTCCGCCGGCAGATTGCCGCATCCGGAAGCATACCCAAGATTACAAAAATCCCGCAGTTCAGGATCGCTGGGAGTGATCTGCTCCGCGCCCGCATGACACGTTCCACAGTGGCCGGCGCCAAGAGGCAGGCGGGAAGGGAAGTTCCATGCAATCGTATGGATCTTCTCAGCGGGATAGAAAAACGGGCATGCCACAGCAGCCATCTTATGTGCGGGGGCTGTGGATTGTGTAAAATTTTTTTCGAGGGCTCGGCGTGCGACGTTCGCGTGCTGAGGTCATTTCACCTATGACTGAAACCGATCGCCTTACCCTGTTGACTCAGTTCCTGGAGCAGAATCCCGGAGATGCCTTTGCCCGCTACGGACTGGCCATGGAGTATTCGAAGGCCGGCCAGACCGAACAGGCGCTGGAGCAATTCGGCAAGTTGCTGCAGCTTCATCCCGATTACACCAACGGCTATTTCATGGCCGCCCAGACGCTGGAACGAACGGGCCGAACCGTGGAAGCAAAGAAGATGCTGGAACATGGAATTGAAGCCGCGAAACGAACAGGGAACCGACACGCGCTATCAGAGATGTCAGGAATGCTGGAAGAGCTGATATAGGAAATAGCAATTGGGAATTAGCATTTAGCCAAAGCCATGTCGATCTTGAATCCTTGCTTTTGCTAGCTGCTAGATGCTAATTGCTAGATGCTTTTTTTCCCGCCGCCTCCGCCATCACCTGCGATGTCGGCTTGAGGCTGCGCCGGATGCTGCGCTCCACCAGCCAGGGAGCGTTCTCATACAGCTTGATAAAGATCCAGTAGAACCAGGGCGTCA
>JBLMYN010000027.1:0-3246 GCA_050258305.1 Actinomycetota bacterium | reverse complement strand
ATCTGTCGTCGACGAAGAAGATGTTCATGATGCGGTCGGCGCCGGCGTAGGGAAACGGGTGCAGCAGGACGGCGTAGATGAGTGAGAACATCGCCGTGCTTGCGCCGATGCCGAGCGCGAGTGAGAGCACGGCCACAGTGGCAAAACCAGGGTTACGCCGCAATCCGCGCAGGCCGTAGCGGATGTCTCCGCCCAACTCATCGAAGAGGCGCAGGCCCATGGCGCGGCGGTATCTCTCGTTCTGCGAAGCGGGCTGGCCGAGGTCAATGCGGGCTTTGCGCCGGGCTTCTTCTTCGGGTAGGCCCTGGCGCATTAAATCTTCCTGGTATGCGCTGAGGGTGGAATGAAACTCTTCTTCCACGTCGGCAGAGGTGCGTGGCACGATGGACCGCCAGAGCCTGCGAATTACGGCGGAGAGACTCAAATCTCGCCTGCCTTCTTGGCGAGAACGCAGGCGACGACAGAGGCCATATCAGTCCATTTGGCGGTCTCGGCCTTGAGCTGGCGTGTTCCGGCAGCGGTGAGCGAATAGAAGCGGGCGCGGCGATTGTTCTCTGATTCGCCCCACGCGCCTTTGATCCAGCCCCGGCGCTCAAGCCGATAGATGGCCGTGTAGAAGGAACCCTGCAGGATTTCCAGGCGCTCGCCGGAGATCTGCTGGATGCGCAGCAGAATGCCGTAACCGTGCAGCGGACCGAGCGAGACCGCCTTGAGGATGAGCATCTCAAGTGTTCCCTGCGGGAGTTCAACCGGTTTCGTCATTGGTATGGGGGTCTCTCCTATCTCGAAAAGGAGAGTAACGCCGTCTCTCCTATCTTGTCAAGGAGAGCGCGAAGGGATCGCCGAAATCGCCGCCATCGCAGCGTGATCGCCGTGATCGGAAGCGAGCAAAGCCTTTCCACGCGTTTGAAAGAGCGCGAGCCCGACTTGCGCGGGGAGAGCCCGGGCCGTCAGCCGCAAGTTTTAACTTACTGGAACAAGCGAGCAAATCTGGAAGGACGAAATTAGTGACAAAGCTTGTGTGGCCGCCCTTGTGTGTGCTTCGCGTAAAAGCGAGTAAGCGGTCGATAACACTGCGCGGTTTCGTGCTACTTCAAACCCATTGAAGAAGCAGACTTGTCGTCCCGATCACGGCGATGTCGGCGATCACGCGCGATTCCGGCGATCCCCCGGCTTGCATTGGCGAACAAAACACGATATATTAAGCGTGGGCGCTCAGGCGCTGCGGTCTGCGGTTCTTTGACAATCTAAATTTCCTCTTTCAGAGGGCTCGCGGCGGCGCGGCTTATGGGGAAAGGTGTCTTGTGTTGCGGAGCCCAACCCTACCGGTCTTTAAAGAGACGTAAGAGCAAAAGAGACGTAAAAGCAGATCAATGCTCTGGGTGACCCAGACAAAACCTTGGGTGACCCAGTGGAAAAGTCTGGGTGACCCAGTGGAAAACTCGGCGTGACCCAAGGGTCGAAGCTGGGTCGATTTTGCCTAAGTGCTTTTGTTTGCAACAAAGGGCCGAAAAAAGGGGGGGGCACCCCCCGGGGGATCGCCGAGATCGCGCGTCATCGCCGACTTCGCCGACATCGCCGTGATCGGAAGAGCCGAAATCAAGTCCTTCACTTTTGAAAGCAGCGCGAGCCCGACTTGCGCGGCGAGCGCGCTGCAACAGGAGCATGACTCCGCCGGGGCGATACTGACTCGCAAGCGGTTTGGAGCACAGCGACAAGAACAAGGTCGAGGCCGCCCACGCGCCGAGCCGAGCTGTTACAGGAGCATGAACGCACTTAACCATGATGGATGTTCGCAGGCGGTTTCGCGCGAAGCGCACACAACAAAAGGAACCTGCTCGGCGAGGCCGCCCACGCGCCGAGCCGAGCTGTTACAGGAGCATGAACGCACCTAACCATGATGAATGTTCGCAGGCGGTTTTGCGCGAAGCGCACACAACAAAAGGAAGAGGCAGGTTTTCCTCTTCCCTCTGGCGTTAGCGTTGTTAGATAACGCTATAAACTTCGGTCAGTACAGTCTGAAGTCGACTTCCAGCGTCATAGCCACAGCAACCGGTGTACCGTTCTTTTTGCCCGGCTCAAACAGCCATGTGCGGACCTTCTGCAGAGCCCTCTGGTCCAGTCCCATGCCCAAACTGCGGACGACCTTCAGGTTGTGTGGCCGTCCATCGGTGCCGATGATGGCTGAGAGCGTGACTGTGCCCTGGAATTTGGCTTTACGCGCTTCCTCAGAAAAATCCGGCGAAGGCGTGAACTTGGCTACCGGAGGCGTGACGCCGATATCGCCGAGCGAGTAGATGCCGCCGCCAAAGCCGCCGCCCTCGCCCGGGCCGTGTCCCGGTCCCATACCGGAGCCGATGCCATTGCTTCTTCCCGAGCCGATTCCGCCACCGGAGCCGGGCCCGTTGGTCGCGGGACCGCTCACGCGCGCAGACATGGGATTGCCCAGGTTCGGCATGTTGGGAGCGTCAGGCAGCTTCACCCTGGGGGGCGCCACCACCGTGGGCTCCATGGCCAGCGTTGGCTTTGTGTTCCTGATCTCCACCGTTGGAGGTGTGAACTGCTGGGGCGCGACTTTCGGCAGGTGCCCTTTGGGCTCGAAAAGCTTGGCGCGTTCGCCGCCGCCGCCGCCACCGGTAAGCGGTTTGGAGGGAGTGGCCGGCTTCATCACCGGGTGATAATCCGTCAGCGGAGGAGCAATCAGCGTGACGTCCTCTTTCTGAGGCGCGGCCTGCGGGCTGCGCCAACTGATCACGGAAAGCGCGATCAGCGCCGCAATCGCCAGCGAGTGCACAACCAGCGAACCGGTTGCCGGTTTTCTGGCGTTGCGATGGGTCCATATCTCCCGCACCTGCACCGGACGCGAGGTGAGGCGGAGGGGCGGAAGTTTCTCCGGGAACATCACTTCCCACAGGTTTCGAATGAGAGAACCCAGCATCGAGCGATGCATTTCAGGAATGCCGGACAGGCGCGGTGCTTCAACCACAACGCGCCGCCGTTCCGAGGGAGTAGGAGGAGTAAGAATAGCCTGATTCGCCATGGGCCCGACCTGTTTTACCTTTTCACTACTGCCAGTCACCATCAACTGGTCTGGATTCATTCATAGGAGATGAGCGAATTAAGGTGCAAGTTGCATGCGTCAGACTCACCTAAGGACAAACTTTCTTGATCGACGAAGGCAACATGACGACATGTACATGACATGCAATTTGAACGAACATAAGAACGCGGCGCAGCAACAGGTTG
>JBLMYN010000026.1:0-3265 GCA_050258305.1 Actinomycetota bacterium | reverse complement strand
CGTTCCACTCCACGCGCGGAAGATACCCGCCGCCGCATTTACGACGCTGCCCTGGAACTGTTTCGCGAAAAAGGGTTTGAGCAGACCACGATGCGCGACATTGCCGCCAGGGCCGGCGTGGCGCTGGGCGGGGCGTATTACTATTTCTCGTCCAAGGAAGCGATCGTACTGGCCTTCTACCAGGACACGCAAGAGAGCAGCCACGATTCAGTGCTACAGGAGATGGCTGCCTACAAAGAACTCAGGGAGCGGATCCGTTGCCTCATTACGACCCGCCTGCAACTGCTGGCGCCGAACCGTAAATTCTGTGCCGCGCTGTTCCGGCACGCTCCCGATCCGGCTGATCCGCTGTCTCCATTCAGTGACGAAACCCGCCCGATTCGTGAGCGTGCCATTGAACATTTTCAGATCGCCATGGACGGCGGCAACATGAAATTTCCATCTGATTTGAAGCCGCATCTGCCGTTTCTCCTGTGGCTCTATCAAATGGGCCTGATTCTGTTCTGGCTCTATGACCGCTCTCCAAATCAGGAGAGGACGGCCAAACTGCTGGACAAGACCCTGACTCTGTTGGTGAACCTGCTACGGATCTCATCTGCGCCGCTGATGAAACCGTTGCGCACGATGCTTCTGGAAATTGTCGATATTGTGATTCCCTGATTCCGGGCTTGCCGTCAGAGCCTTGACAAATGTTTGGGACCAGGCAAACTCTCCCCGCCTTGCGGCTACCAATCGTTCGTATGTGGCGCTTACATGTGACAGAGACGCTCATTTTGGCCGCCATTCTTCTCCTAGCGACCAATGTCTCGCCGGCGCAACGGAAGTCGAGTTTCTCGGCGGCCTCGCAAGGCAGCGTGAGGGTAAAGCTCACGGTTGAGTCCTCAGTCGGGGTGGTTCAGGATGCCGATGGCAGCCAGCATCTGATCATCGCGAATGCGCCGCGGACTGCCGGTAGAACTTCTGTGATCAAGCGCGTTCAGCTTCAGCCTTCCCGCTCATCAGGACACGCCAAAGCGCAAAAGGAAGCCGCGAAACCCGATCCGCACAAAATTCATCGCTGAGTGGACAGGCTTCGTTAGTGGCCGTTCTTGACGTACTGCGAACGCGCGGCAAACAGCTTTTCCAGTTGCTGCTCGTCAAGGATCCGCGTTGAGCCGAGCTGCCGGGCAGCCAGCACGATTTTGGCATAATGCTCCACTGCTTCCATGCGGAGATAAGCCTGGCGAAGATCGCCGCCGTACGTGACCACGCCATGGTTGGCCATGAGAATGGCGTTATGGTCCGGAATGAATGGCTGCAGGGACTCGCTCAATTCGCTGGTTCCTGTGGTGGCATAGGGAGCAAGCGGCACCTCGCCCAGCGTAATCACTACCTCCGAACATAGGGGCTCATCAAGCGCGATGCCTGCCGAGGCAAACGCTGTTGCGGTGCAGGGATGAGCATGCACCACCGCCCCAACGTCCGGACGCATGCGGTAAACGGTGAGGTGCATGTTGATTTCGCTGGACGGCCGGCTGCTCCCGCTCAATTTTTCTCCATCCAGATCCACGATCACCATGTCTTCCGGATGCATCATTCCCTTGCTGACGCACGTCGGCGTGATCATGATGCGGTCACGGTCCATGCGGGCAGAAAGGTTCCCATCCGTGGCCGCGACAAACCCCTGTGTGTGGAGCATCCGTCCAAAATCCACCAGATCGTGCCGCAACTGCTGCTCTGAAGTCACAGGCTTGCTGACAAAGGGCAGTCTTACAAAAGGAAGCACGGCGGCTCCCTCAAGAATCTTTTTTATGTAGCTCATGTTCTGCGCACCTTCCCCGCACATTCCGGTTCATAAGTGGTCACGCCTTCTTGCCCGAGAAGGCGAATCCTTCCCAGCTTTCAAGTCTGAGAGATATTGCGTAATTCAGTGACCGGTACTGCCGGGCCTAACAGAGCATCAGGCAGATCTTGTCAAGCACATCAATCGGCGACAAAAACCCTGGACCTGCAGACCGGCAGACAATCAGAAGAGTCAGGAAGAATAATTCCAGCAGCGCATACGTGATCAGGACGAAAGAGATAAGGACAAACTTGCCGGATAAGGCCGTGCCCAGTTCGGGCAGCGGTGCGATGAGCAGGTGCAGAATGCCGTAGATCACCAGCAGCCATACCGCGCGTTTGACCCACACGTTCACGGCACACATAGTATCCGATTTTCTAAGTGGTTAAAAGCATTTCCGAGTCTTCCAAGTTGGAACGGTCGCAAAGGCGTCCTAATTCGGTAAAGGACTCCTGCAAGGCTCAGGTCTCTTGGAAATCTAAGAACCGGGGAAAATTTAGCCGATTCACGGCCGCCGCCGATGTGACGGTGATCACGAAGGCCTGAGGCCGGGTTGGCCGCTATTCGTAGCGCAGGGCAATCATGGGATCCACCCGTGTAGCCCGGCGTGCGGGAATGTAAGATGCTCCTGCCGCCACCAGCAGCATGCCGGCGGCTGCGCCAATCAGCGTCATAGGATCTCTCGGACGGATGTCATACAGTTGGTTTTGAAGCAGGCGCATCAGCAATAGTGAGCCCAAGAGCCCTATGGCGGCGCCCGCCAATGCAAGGCGCACTCCCTGGTTCAGCACCAGGCGAAGCACGTTTCCCGGCTGGGCGCCAAGAGCCATGCGAATTCCCACTTCGTGGGTCCGCTGCTCCACGGAGTAGGAAATTACCCCATAGATTCCTATCAACGTGAGAACCAGGCCGCTGGCGGCGAAGCCGGTCAGGACCCAGGTTCGAAACCGTGGTTCGGCAATCGACCGGGAAATTACCTCGGCCATGGTGCTAACCCGCCGCAATGGCTCATCTTTGTCCACGGACCATAGAGACTTTTGCAGAAGGCCGGTTACGGCGGCGGGATTGAGTGAGCTGCGCACCATAATGATGAGTTCACCGTAGCTGTCCTGCAGGATGGGAAAATAAATCTCCGGCCGGGGCTTGGACGTGAGATTAATGTCCCGCGTATCAGCCACCACCCCCACAATCTGATGTTGATCCTTCGACTCCCTGCTGAAGCGGATCATCCTGCCCACGGGGTCCCTTCCGTGGAAGAAGCGCTTGGCCATGGAATCATTGATGACCACCACTTCAGGAGCGCCCTTCCCGTCGCGATCATTGAACTCGCGCCCGCGAAGCAGAGGAATACCCATGGTGTTGAAGAACCCCGGTGACGCCGACCTGGCTTCGAGATTGAATTCCTTTTCACTCATGCCCAGCATGGAAGGATCAAACGTGAGC
>JBLMYN010000025.1:0-6176 GCA_050258305.1 Actinomycetota bacterium | reverse complement strand
ATGATGGAAATACCAGCTCAGAGGATTCGGCAATGGCTGGGTTTCGTAGTGATAGTACATGCAGGTCAACTCGCGCCAGCACCGGTCATGCCGGAGCTTGATCAGCCCGGCGCCGAGTTCGGTGCGAAACAGCATCCAGCGCAGGATAAGCACGGGAATCAGCGGCGCCGTGATCCATGCCGGCCCCATAAAGGCGGCAAAGAAACCGGCTTCCAGCAGCATCGATTCCCATCCAAATCCGTAAAATTTCTGTCCTGCGTTGACGATGGAAAGATAGAGGAACCACAACACCAGCCACACGGCCATGGAGAGCCATACAGGTCCGCGCTCCGGCAAGCCTGCCAGCGTCACGGCAGAGAGCACCACTCCCACCCATGCAACCGCATCCAGGAGGCGATCTGAATAACGCCAGCAAAAAATCCCGGGAGCTTGAAGGAAGCTGATGCGTTTCAAAAATGCGGGTACAGGGAGCAGGCCGGTTTCGCCGAGCAGAGGCTTGAACTGGCGCAGAACCACAATGAACGCTAAAAGATAAACCGCAGCCAGGGCGCGCAGGAAAAGAAGACGCACCAGCCAGACATCGCCAAAATATTTTTCCATATCGGCCGCAGTTTCAGGTTCGGTCCATTATCTGATGCCGCCATGGGAGGGCATACGCAGCGGCTAATCGCCAAAGCAGGCACCGGCCGAGCGCGCAGCCTGCACCATCTCACCTTTTGGATCCACCAGCTTCACCGATGCAACGGCTTCTTCGAGCGGAACGCTCTCAATGTGGCCATTCTTCAGGCTGACCATGCGGCCGAATTCGCCACCGGCGATCAATTCTACTGCGGCCACTCCGTACCGAGTGCACAGGATGCGGTCAAAGGGGGATGGCGAGCCACCTCTCTGGACGTGGCCCAGCACCGTCAGGCGTGCTTCTTTTCGCGTTTCCCGCGCTATGGCCTCTCTGAGGATCTCAGCTGCGCTCCTGGGATGGCAATGCGACCCTTTCTCGCGCTCAATCTCGCGCTGCAGTTCCTCGGGAAGCCGTACTCCTTCCGCCACGGCGATGATGGTGAAGTTCTTGCCCGCTTCGTCGCGGCGGCGAACCGCGTCACAGATCTTCTCGATGCTGAAGGGAATTTCCGGAATGAGGATCACATCGGCGCCGGCGGCCATGCCCGCCTCCAGCGTTATCCACCCGGCTTCGCGTCCCATGATCTCAACCATCATCACACGGTGATGAGACTCCGCGGATGTATGGATCTTGTCCATGGCATCGGTTGCGGTGTGCAGGGCTGTGTCAAAGCCCAGCGTGATCTCAGTTGCAGGGAGGTCGTTGTCAATCGTCTTGGGAACACCGACCAGATTCAATCCTTTACGGTAGAGTCCAATGGCGATTCGCATGGTGCCATCCCCGCCGACCACCACCAATCCATCCAGGCCCAGAGATTTTGCGTTGCTCACGCAGCGGTCGGACAGGTCGCAGGCTGCGCCGCCATCCCCATCAATCCTGCATTCGAAAGGATTCAGGCGGTTCGTGGTGCCCAGAATTGTGCCGCCGCGCGGAAGAATTCCGCTCACGTCATTCAGCTTCAACTCGCGTACGCGGTCCGGCCAGATCAGACCTGTAAAACTGTCTTCAATTCCCAGCACGCGCCAGCCATGTTTCAGAATGGCCGCCCTGACCACCGCTCGAATGACCGCGTTCAGGCCAGGACAGTCGCCGCCGCCGGTGCAGATCCCGATTGTTCTCATGTGCGCCACTCGCGGACCGGAAATCCGGAGCAAAACGAGCTTAAGCCCCTGATCGCTTCCTCTCTGTGACGGCAGTCACCGTCAGGCCGTCACATGCTGCGGTAATTGCCGTCACAGCACAGACACGCAATCGGGAACATCATGAAACTGCCGTATTACGAATTCATTCCGGAGGTCATTCATGAAACCTGTGCTTGCTCATAAGAAGAAAGAAATCCCTGTGCATCCGCAAGAGCCTTCCGCATTCATGAAGGAGGTAACAGAGCTGTTCAACCGGATCGAAAAGCGCGCCTATGAGCTCTTTGAAGGACGCGGACGCGAAGAAGGACGCGATCTGGACGACTGGTTCAAGGCCGAGAGCGAGCTCTTCAAACCGGTGCCGCTCGAGACCGAAGAGGACGAGAAACAACTGACAATTCGCGCCAAGGTTCCCGGGTTCCACGCAGAAGAACTTGAGATCAATCTTGAGCCGTCAGTGCTGACGATCAAGGGTGCGCAAAGGAAAGAGATGGAAAAAAAAGAAAAAGGAGCCGTTTACACCAAAACTCGCGAACAGGAGATTTTCCGCCGGGTTGCGCTGCCTGTGGGCGTTCTGCCCGACGCGGCAGAAGCCAACCTGAAAGATGACGTCCTGGAAATTACCGTTCCCAAAGCTGCTGAAGCCAAAAAGATAAGGGTCGTCGCGGCCTGAGAACTACGGAGCGCTCCGAAGGCAAGGAGGTTTTGCCATGAAAGTCGAACAGATGATGATCAGAAACCCATCGTGTTGCACGCCCCAGGATTTTGTGCAGGTGGCAGCCAGCATCATGAAACGCTTTGATACCGGGATCGTGCCGGTAACAGAACAATTGGAGCATCCGTCCCGGCTGGTCGGTGTGATTACAGATCGAGACCTGTGTCTGGGAGCTCTGGCCTCCGAGCGTGATCCCGCAACGCTGCGGGTGGAAGAACTGATGTCTACCAGGCTGGCCACGTGCCTGCCCACCGATTCACCGGAGAAAGCTCTTGACCAGATGGCGGGCGCCCAGGTGCGCCGTTTACCCGTGGTCAACAATGACTTCGAACTGGTCGGAATACTCTCGCTGGGCGACATCGTGCGTCATAAAGCGGCCACACACGCCCAGATCTACAAAACCATGGCTGCCATATGGGCGCCTGGCAAAGCCGCCGGACGCGCAAAGAAAATTGCGGCATGAGACAGACCGATCGCGCACGGGGCACGGCGGAAAGGTGAAAGCTCCCACAGCCCCGTGCCGCTGCTGATTTCCTGCCTTGCGACCAGCATGGGGCTGTTCGGTTGAGTACATTGAAGCCGTGACCTGCATCACGGCGGGCGATTACCGGCGAATGCACACTGGATGTGGGATGGTCTAACCCGAATCCGCTGTTCCCCCTCTGATAGCAGGCGTATACGGGCGGCACACACAAGAAGGTGCAGCATGCGGTCGCCCTATGGTTTTGAAATTCAGGAATACTGTGCGAGCTGTCCTAACCGGAAGGACAGGGAGTTCTGTAATGTAACACTCGAAACATTACAGGCTCTGCAACAGATCAAATCCACTTCCATCTATCCTGCGGGGACGCTTCTCTATATTGAAGGACAGCCTCCGCGTGGAGTTTTCATTTTGTGCAATGGTCGCGCCAAGGTTTACACATCATCCAGGCAGGGCAAAGTCATCATTCTAAAAATTGCGCATCCCGGTGAAGTACTGGGAATGGAGGCGGCCCTTTCCCATCGCGATCACGAGGAAACGGCGGAGTTGCTCGAATCCTGCCAGGTCAACTTTCTTTCCACGAAGGACTTTATGCGCTACATCTCCGAACACAGTGAAGCCGCACTGAAGGCGGCGGCGCAGCTAACGGCGGACTGTCGCGCTGCCCAGGAGGGGATTCGCTGCATCGGTCTTTCCGCTTCAGTGGAAGAGAAGCTTGCCAGGCTTGTGATGAGCTGGGCCGATTCGGGCATTGGAGGACCCCTGCGGGAAATGCGTTGTAAAGTCCCTTACAAACACGAAGAGATTGCTCAGATGATTGGCAGCACCAGGGAGACGGTAACCCGCATCCTGGGAAATCTCCGGCGCAAGAAGGTGATTGAGCTGAAAGGCGCAACTCTTGTGGTCAAAGATTCAGCGCGTCTTAAGCAGATCGCCGGCCAGTGATTCGCATCACCGGATTCGGTGACGCCGGACACATAATCAAAAGCAGGGACGGCTTAAGTTAAAGACGACGATGGCAGACAGGGCAACGGGAGTTGGCTATGTTCACAAATGAAAAGCAGGTTTTTTTCCCCTCAGGCTCCGTCCTGTTTCGCGAGGGAGAGAAGGCTGACGGCGCATACTTCATCATAACGGGCGAAGTCGCCAGTTCCATGGAATCACCTGAAAAAGGCACTCTGCCTCTGGGACGGGTGGAATCGCCGGCATATCTCGCGCTGGTGGATTCAATTGCGGGTGAGCACTATTCCTGCACCACTCGCGCACTCCGCGATACCAGAGGCATCTTTATCCCGCGCACGACTCTGCTGAGCACCATATCGAGCGAGGGAGCCAACCTGGAACTGCTGAAAGCCGTGGCTGAAGAAGTCAGCGGCAGTTACGAAGAACTCCGCACCGTGAGAGACAAATTCTGCGGCCGGTCGGCTTCACGCAAACACACAAACATCGCACGGAGCCTTGAAGCCTAGGGTTAAAGGCGGTATCTCCTGCGGGAAAAATCTTAGTTCCTCTTAGACCCCAAACATTTACAATTTGGGGTATTGTGTTTCAAGTAGTATTTTGCACCCTCTTTTTGTTAGTCGCCACTTCCGGCAACAAACCTGCAGCACCCGTAACTTCGACTCCGGTTTCGTCCGGAGCGCCTCACGAACTGCGGCTCTACGAAACGCACACCCATGAACACATCGACGTCGTTTATCGCCGCGGCGACAGGTATGTACCCACCGCGATCAACGAGCTCGATCACTTCCTCCGCGACCATCGCACGGGCACAGTTCACGATTATGATCCGCGTGTCTTCGATCTGCTGAACGATCTGGAAGCGGCCGTGGGGCATCCGAATGCCGAGATTGATGTCATCTGCGGCTATCGCACTCCGTGGAGCAATAATTTCCTGCGTAGCCGGTCATCAGCGGTTGCCAAGCACAGCCTTCACATGCAGGCCATGGCGATCGATATCCGCATCCCCGGCGTGAGCACTCTACGGTTGCGCAATGCGGCACTGAAGCTTCACCGCGGAGGCGTGGGCTATTACCCGGGTGAACAGTTTGTCCACGTGGACGTAGGCCGGGTCCGGCAGTGGTAAGTTAGTGTGGAGCGCTCGCCAGAGCGCGTTCGAGAGCGGCGTCGAGCTTGTAAATATCGTCAAAGAATCGCACTTCGCCGCTTTCATCCACCATTGCGGTGGCATAGAAAATCAGCACGGGAATGTGCTGCGGCAGGTTGACCTGCATCGTGCGATCGCCGTTCATGGCTGCCAGGATTTGTTCCCGCGTCCATGATGGATCGTTGCGGAAGACCCAGACGGCCAGTCCCTCAGGATCTTCCACGCGGATGCAGCCGTGGCTGAAGTCGCGGCGGACCCGGTTGAACAGAGCCTTCTCCGGTGTGCCGTGAAGATAGACGTCATATTCATTCGGAAATACGAATTTCACCAGGCCAAGTGCATTGCCGGGGCCCGGCCGTTGCCGCACTTCAAAGCGGCCGGAGGAGCTCACCATCTCCATCCGGTGGTTGCTTAAATAAGCCGGATTGCGCCGCAGCGCGGGAAGGATTTCATTTCGAATGATACTGGACGGCACATTCCAGTATGGCCTGAAAATTACATACTCCATTTCATCGACAAAAACCGGCGTACGGTGGCGGTAAGCCTTGCCCACAATCACCTTCGTGGTGAATGCCGGCTCCCGTTCCGGAGGCGGGCCGGAATAGGCACGCAGCTGAAATTCGGGAATATTGACCACCACCAGGGGTGAATGCAGGGAGCTGGGCAGCCAGCGCCAGCGCTCCAGAGTCAGCTTGAGCTGCATCAGCCGGACGCTCATCGGCACATTCAATTCCCGGACTGTGTCCGGAGTAATGCGCCCATCATCTGGCAACCCGTGCCTTCTCTGGAAATGCTGCACAGCCTCCACAAGCGCTCCACTGTAGAGATCCGGCTCTGCCGGGATTTGCGCGTCGGCTGCAAGATCGCCCAGGCGACGGAGCCTCTGGGCAAGCAGGGCAGTCCCGGGATATGTGCGCCCGCGCGCCACAGGTTTGTTGACCGGCGGCAGAGGCGGCTGAGGATTCTCTCGTTCCTGCCGCTCCAACTCTATGTAGGTGGGCAGCACTTTCAACATTCGGCGGTATCTCGTAAATCCAGGTTCAAGCTGTGCCATTGCTGTTGCAACAGTTGCGGAGTGGACGATCCTGTTGCGGAGGAAAGCAGCCTGATCCAGG